>JAVVEP010000061.1 GCA_032250735.1 Gammaproteobacteria bacterium | reverse complement strand
GGGTAACCGCATGGCCGGGAAGCGTGAGAGCGTATTTACCGACGAAGACGTCGGGATCCGGAACGGCGGGCGCCGTTCCTAATCGTTCATTGTCTGGTAAAAAATCTACGCGAGCCTATCATAAAACACTAAATTTAGCCAAGTTAAGATAAAGTATTGCACTATGTTGGATATCGACCACTTCAGAAACAAACTCCTCGCCGCCCGCGAGGCCATCCAGGGCCTGGCGGATGCCCGCAAAGCCTCCACCGCCACCGTGGTGCTGGATCAGACCAGCGTCGGCCGCCTCTCGCGGATGGACGCCCTGCAGCAGCAGGCCATGGCGCAGAGCACCCGCCGGCGGGCGGAGCTGGAACTGCGTCGCATCGAAGCGGCGCTACACCGTTGCGACGACGGCAGCTACGGCTACTGCACCGACTGCGATGAACCTATTGACCCGCGCCGGCTGGAGTTCGACCCGGCGGCCACCCTGTGCATCGCCTGCGCCGGGAAACGTGACCAGTAGTCTCGGCGCCGCCCGATTCAAAACCCCGTCGCATTTGCTTTGCAACCGAACCGACGGTATTACGGTTCCCCGCCGTGGCCGGGCAATCGATCCTGATGGGATGGGTTTCGACACGAACACGAGTGTGATAGTATCGTCGTTTTTTGACTGACCCCTGCGACGGGCGACTCGCCCCCTCCTGTGGTTGAACCAGGCGGCTGACAACCGCCCGCACCCGCCGACCGCTGGATATCATCCACCGATGTGCGTTTGACAAGGCGTATTGAGGACGCCATGGTCTCGCGCTGCCCGGAAATGCGCAGGGGGCAGTGCCATCGATCGGCGGCTTAGGTCGATAACAATTTGGGAAGTAATAGAAAAAATGCTCGTTTCTCTGCGCCGCTCTCTGCGCCACAACTGGTTTGGCAATATCCGCGGCGACCTGCTCGCCGGCATCGTCGTCGCCCTGGCCCTGATCCCGGAGGCGATCGCCTTCTCGGTGATCGCGGGGGTGGATCCCAAGGTGGGCCTGTACGCCTCGTTCTGTATCGCCGTGGTGATCGCCTTCACCGGCGGGCGGCCCGGCATGATCTCCGCTGCCACCGGCGCCATGGCGCTGTTGATGGTGACCCTGGTGAAGGAGCACGGTCTGGAATACCTGCTGGCGGCGACCTTGCTCACCGGCGTGCTGCAAATCATTGCCGGTTACCTCAAGCTGGGCTCGCTGATGCGTTTCGTGTCGCGTTCGGTGGTCACCGGCTTCGTCAACGCGCTGGCGATCCTCATCTTCATGGCGCAGTTGCCGGAGCTTACCGGCGTGACCTGGCAGGTCTATGCCATGACCGCCGGCGGACTGGCCATCATCTACCTCTTTCCCTATCTGACCAGGGCGGTGCCTTCGCCGCTGGTCACCATTGTGGTGCTGACGGCCATCGTGATGTTCCTGAATCTGGACATCCGTACCGTGGGCGACATGGGCGAGCTACCCGATACCCTGCCGGTATTCCTCTGGCCCGAGGTGCCTCTGACCTTCGAGACCCTGGCGATCATCTTTCCCTATTCGGTGTCGCTGGCGATGGTGGGCTTGCTGGAATCCTTGATGACCGCGACCATCATCGACGACCTGACCGATTCGGGCAGCGACAAGAACCGTGAGTGCAAGGGCCAGGGCGTGGCCAACATCGCCTCCGGCCTGCTGGGCGGCATGGCGGGTTGCGCCATGATCGGCCAGTCGATCATCAACATCAAATCCGGCGGGCGCACCCGCCTCTCGGCGCTGGCGGCCGGCGTCTTCCTGCTCGTCATGGTGGTCTTTCTGGGTGAGTGGGTGGCGCAGATCCCCATGGCGGCGCTGGTGGCGGTAATGATCATGGTGGCCATCGGCACCTTTAGCTGGGAATCGATCCGTAACCTGAAAAAACACCCGAAAAGCACCAGTCTGGTGATGATCACCACCGTGGTGGTGGTGGTCGCCACCCACAACCTAGCCTGGGGCGTGTTCATCGGCGTGCTGCTGGCGGCCATGTTCTTTGCCAACAAGGTCGCCCAGTACAAGTATGTCACCTCGCAATTGAACGAAGACGGCACCGTGCGCACCTACCAGGTGGTCGGCCAGGTGTTCTTCGCCTCGGCGGACAAGTTCGTGGAGTTTTTCGATTTCAAAGAGGCGGTCGACAAGGTGGTGATCGACCTGTGCAAGGCCCACTTCTGGGATATCACCGCCGTGGCGGCCCTGGACAAGGCGGTGCTCAAGTTCCGCCGCGAGGGCACCGAGGTGGAGATCATCGGTCTCAACGAGGCCAGCGCCACCATCGTCGATAAATTCGCCGTGCACGATAAGCCAGACGCGGTAGAAAAGCTGATGGGTCACTGACCGAGAGGGGAATCACCATGACCAAGACCAATGTCATCGCCTGTATCGACGGCACCGAAGTTTCCACTGCGGTCAGCGACTACGCCGCCTGGAGCAGCCTGCGCCTGGAAGCACCGCTCATTCTGCTGCACGTACTCGACAAGTCGGCCTACCCGGTGGAGAGCAATCTCAGCGGCAACATCGGCCTGGGGAGCCGCGAGGCCCTGCTGCAGGAGCTGGCGGAGCTGGATGAAAAGCGCGGCAGGCTGGCGCTGGAGCAGGGACGGATCATGCTGGAGGCGGCCCGCCAGCGGGCGCTCGCCGACGGCGTCGACGATCCCATCGTGCATCAGCGTCACGGCGACCTGCTGGAGTCCCTGCTGGCCGTCGAACAGGATACGCGCCTGCTGGTGCTGGGCAAGCATGACGAGAACCTCGGCGCGCATGTGGGCAGCCGGCTCGAATCCATTGTCCGCAGCCTGCACCGGCCCATGCTGGTTT
>JAVVEP010000060.1 GCA_032250735.1 Gammaproteobacteria bacterium | reverse complement strand
CCTGATGGTGTTATACGGTAAATCTTACCCACCACATCTGGGGAAGAGCCAATAAAGTAAGCAAGAAAAAAGGGACGGAGGGAATAATTTTGACCAAAAACAGGGTCAGAATGAGGTAACCCCGCTTTCCTTAAGCGGAATCTGCAACTCCACCCGCAGGCCGCCCAGTTCGGCTGAACGGGAAAAATCGAGACTGCCGTGATATTGCTCGATAATATCCTGCACAATACTAAGGCCCAGCCCGTGACCGGGACGGCTTTCATCCAGCCGCTGGCCTGGCCGGGTCAATTGCGCCCAGGACTCTTCTGCCACCCCCGGCCCATCGTCCTCGATCTGTGCCCGCAGGTGATCCTCCCCTTGTTGCACAGAGATCCGCACCTGTTCCCTGGCCCACTTGCAGGCGTTGTCGAGCAGATTGCCAAATAACTCCAGCATGTCATCGGCGTCCAGCGCGCAGGGTTTGCCGCTTACCGATAATTCAATATGCACCCGGCCATGGTGCAGTTGCGTCAAGGCCTCGGACAGAGCGGCCAATTCCTGCCTTGCATCAAAGCGCGCCCCCGGTGCGCCGCTACCGGCCAGGCGCGCCCGATGCAATTCGCGGCTAATGGTTTGCGCCATGGCGTCCAGCTGCCGCCGCATCGCCGCTGCCTCAAGCTTTTCTCCACGCCGGTCCATTTCGTCGGCCTGTTGTTGCAATACCACCAGCGGGGTTTTCAGGGCATGGCTGACATTACCCAGCGCACGACGACTACGCGCCAGGCGCAGGCCATGATGCCGACTCAAACGGTTGATCGCCTGCACCAGCGGACGCAGTTCGCGCGGCCCCTGCTCTTTCATCTCCTGGGCCTGGCCGCTCTCCAGCAGATGGCAGGCCTCGACCGCCGCGTCGAGCGGACGCAGGGCTCGACGCAGGATCCACACCTGCAAGACCAGCACCAGCAACAGGGCAAACAGGCTCAGGGCCAATAGCTGGCGTTCCAATTGGCTTACGGTATGCTCCATGGCCGCCACATCCTCGGCCACGCTGATGGTCAGCATCTCGCCATGCACCTCGTAGCGCTGACTGTAGTTCAGCAGTTGCTGCCCGGCCGGCCCGGTTATACGGCTGACCGTGTTGTGCACCTGCGTCAGTGCCGGTAGCGGCAGATCCACATCCCACAGGGAGCGCGAACGAATGATGCGACTACCCGCATCGATACGAAAATAGTGGCCGGAAAGCGGGGTATCGTAGATCGTCCCCAGGGGGGGGGTGATCTGCACGGGTAGCTCTGGCTGTAACAACAGGCGGGCATAGAGAGTATCGGCATCGTGCTGCAAACGGGTCAGCACATAGTCCTCCACCAGGGCCTGCGGGATCAGCCTGAGCCCAAGCATTTGCGCCACCAGCAGCAGCGCCAGCCCGGCCAGCAGTAAAAGATGCAAACGCAGGCGCAGCGAATTCACACGCCCCCCTGGGGATGCAGGATATAGCCCTGACCCCGACGGGTCTCGATATAGGCCGCACCCAGTTTTTCCCTCAGGCGGCGAATATAGACCTCGAGCACATTGCTTTCCCGCTCGGAGGCATATTCATACAGGTGTTCGGCCAACTGGATCTTGGACAGTGGTTCATCGGGATGGCGCAACATATAACGCAGCAGGCGAAACTCCGTTGCGGTCAGGACGATCTCCTGCTCCCCGTCCACCAGGCATTGGCGGCTCTCATCCAGTTGCCAGGGGCCAACGGTCAGTTGCAGCGCCGGCTGCGGCGCGGCACGGCGCAACAGGGCATGGATACGCGCCAGTAACTCCTCGGCGTGAAAGGGCTTGCCCAGATAGTCATCGGCCCCGGCGCGTAGACCCTCGACCCGTTCCCGCCAACTGTCACGGGCGGTCAGGATCAACACCGGGACATGGATCTCTGCCGCCCGCCAGGCCTGCAACACAGACAAACCGGCGCGGCCGGGCAGCCCCAGGTCGAGCACAATGAGGTCGTATTCCTCGGTCTCACCCAGGTGCTGCCCGTCCACGCCGTCGTGGGCCAGGTCGACCACCAGACCCTCGCGCGCCAGCTGCTGTTGCAGCCGTTCGGCCAGCTGCCGATCATCCTCGACAATCAGCAGCCGCATCGCCTAGTCCCTGCTCTTGCGCTTGAGCACTTCACCACTGCGCGCATCCAGTTCGAGTTTGTGCATCCGGCCATCGACATCAATGATCTTTAGCTCGTAAACATAGCCGCCCTTCTCGCGTTCCAGCTCGGCCTCGATCAATTGGCCCGGCTGAATCGTGCTTGCCTGTTTCAAGACAGTCTCCATCGACAGGATCTGGCCGCTTTCCCGCAGCTGATAGATCTCGTTGTGGTTCAGTTTGTCACTGGCAAAGACCGTTCCGGCGGTAAGCAGCGCCGTTAACAGTGTACTGGTCATCAGGGTAGAACGTTTCATCGTCATCATCTCCAGGGGTTAAATGTACTACTTAGGGTAAAAAGGACAAACCATTATTGTGATACATCATCACGCAGGGGCTTGTCCCCGGTAATCATCGTCCGCACCAGGTTTTCCCGGTGGACGATACTTTCAAACAACACCCCGGCCAGGTGACCCAACACCAACAGCAGGGTGAAGTTGGCAAAGAACTCGTGGATCTCTTCCAGCGCTTCTCCGAAGGCATGGGGCACACTGCCCATTACCCCGGCCCAAGGCCCGGCACCTTCCTCAGCCCCCAACGTCGCGATGCCGGAGAGGGTGGTGATCAACAGCGACAGCAACAGTGCCACGATCATCAGACCACCGGCCGGGTTGTGTCCCAGGTAACGCCTGGCCCTGCCCAGCAGGGACTCCTTGACATAGCCCAGCGCCTCGCCGGGGGGACGGACAAAATCAGAAAAGCGGGCATGACGGGTGCCGACAAAGCCCCATATCAGGCGCAATGCCACCAGGGTCAGGACGGTATAACCTGCGACAGTATGGATATCGAGAAAGTCGTCCTCGCTGACATAGGCCACAAGAAAGGCCCCGGCCAGTGTCCAGTGAAAGATCCGCACAAAGGGATCCCAGATACGAACAGTATTGTTAGCCATAGTTTTTGGTCCATCAGTAAGTTGATGGCACACAGTGTTTCAAACCAAGCTGAATTGACGCTGAAAAAACGAAGGGTTTGTGCAAATGGGCACGCCATTGCCTATGCCTGCATTCAATAGGTGGCAGACCAACAAAAGAACGTGTAAATTAATCGTGGTCTGCCCTGTTCCCTCGAATCTAGAGTAAATGAGTTGAGTTACTATCTAATAAAGATTGCAGTGACAACAATTCTGATTGTCGCTATATCAGAAATAGCCAAGCGAAGTTCATTGATTGGCGCCATATTGGCATCGGTTCCTCTGGTTTCGGTGCTCGCGATGATATGGCTGTATATTGACACAAAGGATGTAAACAAGATCAGCACCCTGGCATCAAGCGTGTTTTGGCTTGTTCTCCCGTCATTGGCATTATTTCTGGTATTGCCGCTATTGTTGAAGCATGGGATGAATTTTTACCTCAGCCTTGGCATTTCAGTGGCTATCACTGTGCTCTGTTATTTCGTCATGGTGTCAGCACTGAATCACTACGATATAAAACTCTAACATCCCGTATAACATGAAAAAATGGTGTCATGATGTGAATGGTGTCATTTTATGGCCGCCTGCCCCGCTATTCTGTTCCTGGCCACCCGCTACAAGGCCACCCTCCTCGACAGCAAGGCGCGGTGATGATGATTGAGTAGATTAAGTCGTGTCTGAGCCGAATGGCACTTACTTAAGCTCAAAAGCGTTGTCATCCCGGCGAAGGCCGGGATCCTGAATACACAATGGTGACAATTTCCCTGGATTCCGGCCTTCGCCGGAATGACAAAACCCAGAATTCTGTCTTAACTAAGTGCCATTCGTGTCTGACCCTGCTTCTACATGGAAATAGCCTAAAATCCCGCTATTCTTTACTATAAGCCTATGGAGTTCCTGCTTTTTAATAAATAGTGGTAAAACCATTATCCCGTTAAGATTTTTCAGAAAATATTGATGTTAATGCACTTTGTGCAATACTTTTACGGACAATGCTGGAATGTAATAAATATAAACTCTGGCTGAAAATGCCAATATAAATGATAGTGAAAAAATGGCCTCGTCAGAAAAATTCATGGGTAGTTTTCGGGGCAGGTAGCGCTCCAAGCGC
>JAVVEP010000059.1 GCA_032250735.1 Gammaproteobacteria bacterium | reverse complement strand
TCATTCCTCTTTTTGCTCATACTACTGAAATGACACAGAATTTCTAACACTCCCCTTTTCCATTTCGCGATAGATGAAGCTGGCGTTGGCGCGATGATTCTCTTCATACAGGCGGGTGTCCTGCCAGTCTTCGAAGCGGCTGTTCTGCACCGCATCATACAGCGAGACGCCGTTTTCGACCGCCTGTTTCATTTCGCGTCGCAGGCGTTCGACATAGTTGCGGGTTTTCTCCACCATTGGAAAGGGTTTGCGTTGTGGGCTGCCGTGTCCCGGTACCATCAGGCGTGCATTCGGAAAGTTATCCAGCAACCATGCCTGTGCCTTGAGGATCTGCTGGCTGTTGCCATCTCCCATAAAGGTTGTGCGCTGATTGAAGGCGAGGTCGGAAATCCAGACGATCTCCTCGGCGGGTTGATACACAAGCAGGTCGCCGTAAGAATGGTGTCGCCCCGTATTGTAGATATCGAAACGCTGGCCACCCAGCGTGATGCTCAGGGAATCAAACGTCGGTTTCTCGACAAAAATTTCAGGCTGCAGGGTGGTGAATCCCTGCATATCTTCGGGCAGGCGCTCGCGGCGATAGTCCACCGACTCGGTCAGATTCCTTGAGTTATTGTATTCCCGGGTGCCGGGATGCCCAATCACGGTAATGCCCTCGATGGCCTGGAAAGCTGCGGCTCCATAGGCATGGTCGGGATGGTTGTGGGTGACGATCAGATATTTGATGGGTTTATCGGTGATGCTGCGGATGCTTGCAATCATCCGTTGCCCCAGCAATGGCGTGCCGAGTGTATCGATGACGACCACACCTGCATCGGTCACAATGAACCCGGCATTGCCGTTGAAGCCGCGATTTTTTTCATCCAGTGTCGCGATATTACCGAACAGAAAATAGGTGTTGTCGGTGAGTCGATATACCGGCAATGGCGTGTCGGGGCGATTATTCGCCGCGAGTGAAAATTGCGGTAACTCGCGCGTATCGATGACATTTTCCGGCAATTGCCATTCACTCGATGCCGCCTGCGGGTTAACCAGCCGGCCATAGGTTTGCGCGGCCTGCACCGAGATGCAGAGACACAGCCCGATTCCAAACAGCAAGGGGCGGTATGCAAAATTGTAGTCTGCAGAAACCATAGCCACAGCCAGTGATTGGGTGTATAGCATTAAACATTGGCAGATGTGGTGCGGATTTCAAGGCGGTAGTGCGATAATTTAACACCATCCTCCTGCTGCATTGCTTCGCGTTAAGATGCGTCCGGTACGAAGCAATAGGATGGCGCGGGAATCAACGGCCCTGTTTATTTTTGTTCGCGAGGGCACAGAAGACGTGCCCACCCTACCTGCTACGGGCTACCTGCTGATGTGGTAGTGCGCGTCAGCAGTTTGTGGTTATGCCGTGTGCTGCGCCCCGGGTCTGAATACCGGGCCCAGCAGTTTCCACAGCAGGGCCGTCGCCGCAAGGCACCACACCATCACTGCGCCGCTGGGCAGGTCGAGGACGGATGACGCGGTCAGGCTCAGGGCTTACGGGAGAGAAGGGGGGGCGCGTATGGAATAGGCGCGGTGTAAACGCGGCAGGGCCTGGGTGAAGAGATCCACCCACAGCCGTGAGGACAGAACGGGGCTCAGGACCGGCGCGGCAGCAGAGATCAGGCCGAGTTCGGATTTTTCCAGGGCGAAAAATACCTGGCACGACTGCACCGACTCATGGAAGGGGTGCTTGCTCGCGTGCGCAAGCGCCGCATACTGACCCACCAGCAAGGCAATGCTGAGCAGGGCAATATTCAGAGGCAGACGTCTTGTCACATTCATGGAGGTATCGATGGGATTCTGGCCAGGCCGATTTTGTGCGCAGATTTTGTGCGCAGAGAGTAACGATAAGACAGGTTGAAATCAAAAGGTTTCCGTCCATGCGGGCCGGGGCCTGTCGGATTTCACCAACACTTTCTCTCTGGTAGCTTGAGGTATATCCCCATCAGCTCATCAGTACTGCGGCAAGCAGCACAGTTGCTTCGGTGACCTCGATCAGCGCCCCGGCGGTGTCCCCGGTGGTGCCGCCGAGGCGCCGTAGCATGAGTCGGCGCAGCAGCAGGAATACACCTGCCATGACCAGCAGCAGCATGATCGACGCTGTACCGATGATGAGCGGCACCGCCGCGAGGGTAAATATTACGATTACGATGCAGGCGCGGCGGGGCAGGTGGTC
Source organism: Gammaproteobacteria bacterium (assembly GCA_032250735.1). Lineage (NCBI taxonomy): Bacteria > Pseudomonadati > Pseudomonadota > Gammaproteobacteria > Gammaproteobacteria bacterium. The sequence goes on along the minus strand of JAVVEP010000059.1, from coordinate 2,194 downwards.
AGCGAGCAGGCTGCCCAGGCCGTGCGGCCGCACGTAAGGTGTGGTGAGGAACAGCAACACCAGTGCGGTGCGGCCGAGCACAGGTGTCACGACGAGGATTTCCCAGTCTCCGTTCGGCACGAGGTACGCCAATGCGGCGAATTTGAGCAGCAGGACCAGAACCAGGGTGACCACGCCCGCCGGGCCGCAATAGGGATCTTTCATGATCGCCAGTGTCCGCTCGCGATCACCTAGGCCGCCGAGCCAGGCATCGGCGCTGTCGGCGAGGCCGTCGAGGTGCAGCGCCCCGGACACGGCCACCCAGACGGCGAGCAACAGTGCAGCGGCCACCAGTGTGGGCGTGCCGCTGAGCAGCCAGGCCAGCCCGGCGAGCAGTGCGCCGATAAGCAGGCCGACCAGCGGGTAGTAGAGCAGCGAGCGCCCGGTCGCTTCGGCGTCCGGCGGGTCCGCGAGTCGAATGGGTAAGGCGGTGAGAAACTGCAAGGCGATGAGGAATGGGCGTAACATGAGTGCGTTACTCCATGATGCACGTCAGGCCGTCGAGCCGTGCTGAGCCGTCACTGCCGATGCGTACGCCGTACAATTGCCCATGTTCGACCCTGAACTCTTGCAGTCGCGCGACGGGGACACCCGTTACCTGGCAGAGCAGCATGCGAATCACGCCGCCGTGGGTGACGACCAGTACCCGCTGCCCGGCGTGACCGGTAACGATATCCTTCCAGGCATCGAGCACGCGTGCCTGGAATTGTGCCAGCGGTTCTCCCCCGGGCGGCGTGTTGTGGAGCGGATCGTTCCAGAAGCAGGTGAGAGCATCGGCATCGGTTGTCATCAGTTCGGTGGCGGTACGGCCTTCCCAATCACCAAAGTGTATTTCCATCAGACGTGCGTCAAAGGTCAGTGGCAGTGAATGTTGATCGGCAAAGGCGTTGGCGAACGCGGCGCAGCGCGCCAGCGGCGAGCTGATCACATAATTCCAGTTACCGCTGTCGGCTGTCGTGGCATGCATCTGTGCCAGACCGGTGGCCGTCAGCGGGTCGTCCGTGTGACCCCGGAAACGGCTGCCGCCCTCGACCTCGCCATGGCGCAGCAATTCGACGCGCAGGGATGCGCTAGTGTGGTGCTTCATATAAAACGTGCATTTAGAAAGCCACTCAAGGCGCGAGTGCAAGGCGCAGACCGCCGGGAATGTCGGCTACCTTTCCAAGGTCTGCAACGCGGCAATCGCGCCTTGAGTGGCTTCCCGTAGGGCGAGATAGAATCCTTAGGGCCCACCTCAAGTCTATCTCGTCTAAGTGTGCGTTTTATATGAAACACCACACTAGTGTCGCGGGAGGCAGGACGCCGGGAGCGACCGACGCGCATCATCCGCTCTTCTCGGAAACGCCCGCCTCGGCGAAGGTCGCCATCTCGTTGTGCAGCGCGCAGGCCATGCGCAGCAGCGGCACGGCGACGGCGGCACCGCTGCCCTCGCCCAGGCGCATTCCGAGATCGAGCAACGGCCGCGCATCGAGCGCATCGAGCACCGCGCGGTGGCCTGGTTCGGCGGAGGCGTGCGAGAACAGGAACCAGTGTCCGGCACCGGGGCACAGCCGCGCGGCGGCGAGCGCCGCCACCGAACTGATGAAGCCGTCCACCAGCACCGGCAGGCCGATGTGGGCGCAGGCGATATAGCCGCCGGTCAGGGCGGCAATCTCGAAACCGCCGAGACGCCGCAGTGCCTCCAGTGGCGTGCCGTGGTGCGTGCTGTGACGGGCCAGCGCGCGGCGGATGACTTCAGTCTTGCGTGCCACCCCGTGGGTATCCAGGCCGGTGCCCGGGCCGGCGAGGCGTTCCGGCGGCGCATCGAGCAGGGCGCAGGCCAGGGCGGAGGCGGCGGTGGTGTTGCCAATGCCCATCTCGCCGCCGATGAAGAGTTGCGCGCCATTCAATCGCGCCCGTTCGGCGGCATGGCGGCCGACGCCGAGGGCACGCGCGAGTTGGTAAACGTCCATCGCGGGTTCAAGCGTAAAGTTGGCGGTGCCTGGACCGAGGCGGCAGTCCTTCACGCCGTCGAGCGGACCGGTGTCGTGTGCCGTGCCGAGGTTGATGACCTCGAGCTCGGCGCCGAGGGTGTGTGCCGCCACGCAGATCGCCGCGCCGCCGCGCGCGAAGTTCTTCACCATCTCGGCGGTCACCGCCTGGGGAAAGGCCGACA
>JAVVEP010000058.1 GCA_032250735.1 Gammaproteobacteria bacterium | reverse complement strand
CGCGCTTCCATGGAGTATTCGCACCCAATAGCCCTTACCGGGCCCGGATCACGCCGGCCCGCCGGGCACCGCCTGTAGAGCAAGGGCGTTTGCTGCACTGAACTTCGGAAAACCGACTTCCGGCCGCGCCTCGCCGGGCGTGGCCCGGGCCCGCTCGTGCCGCGACGGGCCAATGTCAACACCAACGCCGGAAAAAACGGCGGATTTCGTCGATTGATTGGCGCGGACAGCTCACAACCGGGGGATTTAGGCCTCCCGGAAGGCTGCCGGGGCTCGGGTAAGGGCCATGGGCAGGCCTGGCGCGGCTCCGGATACCGCTGGAAATCGGAAAATGGGGGGCTTATAATTCCTATACGCACCTGCAAACTATAATCTACGCCCCCGCAAACTATAATCTGTTGATTTTTATAGATAATACTGGACGACAATTGTCCATTTGACCTAACAACGCGGGACGGTGCACTGCTGAATTCCGCAAAGCTCCTGCATGATAGGCTGCGATCCTCACAAAGGTGAGGGGTAAATACCGCTTTAGCCCTCATGGTCGCCAGGTGGCCTGCGCTCTGCTTCTGTAGCCAGCACGCCAGCCTGGTTTCTCGGGCTACAGAGGCCGAATCACGCAGTCAGTTCAGTTATTCTGGCTCGTGCATCCGTACTTAACGTCTCCTCAGCGGCTTTACAGGTGGTGACTTGTAGTCCCATCTTGAAAATTGCTATTGATGTTTCCACAGCCAATGCCACTCCACCTTGTCCGGCTGGCACCTATCGCCTATATTCGTCCGGAACGACACCGTCAGCGTGTCATTGAAAAAGCAATAAAAATGACAACGGGAGGACATGCACAATGGTAGTGACGTATAGCAGGGCTTATGCCAAAGGGTAAAACGGACAGGATAATGACATCCAGAACGCACGCTACCCGAACCATCGATGAAAGCAATTTCCCATTTCTCTCTTCACCGGATTTGTACGAGGCGCCGATAGATTTACGCTCCGATTTTCAGAATATCGTTATGGAAACTACCCATGTTGAGTAAACCAGTACATATATTAGGCGCAGGCGGAATCGGAGTTGCACTGGGCTGGTGCCTGATGCGGGCGGGTTGTGATGTAACTATGGTGGATACGCATCCCGGTAAAGTCAGTTCAGGCCGTAAAAATGGCGTAACTGTGGTGGGTTATGGTGTGCAGTATCCTGTTTTCACATCGTTTAATGAATGGAAGCCACCTTATAACTCTTATATCCTTTTATGCACAAAAACTTATGATAACCCTGCCATATTGCAGCGAGTGCAAAACAAATCCTGCCTGGTCCCGGTGCAAAACGGCTTTGATCCTGAGCTCGATCAACAATCGCATCCCGGCGAAGGCATCGCTTCGTTCGTATCTGAATGTTTGCGTGATATGCCAATTACCCATATCACCAGGCCAGGGAGTTTGCATATTGGTGCACGTCGTGATGTGACGGAGGCAGAACGCCGTGAAATTGTCGAATTGGCAGGCGCTATCAGGCATGCTGGATTATTTCCGGTTGAAGTGATCAATGATGTGAAGCCGTACAAGGCAGCCAAGCTTATGTATAACGCCGCTATTTCACCACTCGCTGCATCTGCTGGTGTGGATAATGGCGAGCTATTGACCGACGATATAGCGAAGCGGTTATTCTTCGCCTTGCTGCAGGAAAATTATGCGATTCTAAAACATGCCAATGTGCCGCTGGCCAAAATCGGCCCCTTTCACCCGGACACCGTATCAATCATTCTGCGCACACCGGGTCTTGCTTCGCTTATGGCGGTATTCTTCCGGCCTTCTTTACAGGGCACCTATTGTTCCATGGCGCCTGATATTTCCACCGGGCGTACCGAGATCGATGCCTACAATGGTCATTTGATCCGTCTTGCCGAGGATTTCCCCTGTCCACTGAATCGTGCCGCCTATGCATTGGTACAGAAAATCGTTAATGAAAGGCTACCACCTGCTCGCGGGCATCTGCGATCACTGGTTGAATCCCTACCTGATGGAGTGTTGACATGAATCTTGTTACTGGCGGCGCCGGTTTTATCGGCTCGCATCTGGTCAATAAATTACTCAAGAACAATCAATCGGTGTGTGTCCTTGAGCATCCTGACGCAGATGTAAATCACTTGCCACTGGATCAGATTGAACTGATTCGCGCGGATATACGTGACAAGGGCGCAGTCAGGAAAGCGACACAGGGATGTGATTATGTCTATCATCTAGCAGCCGATCCCAATCTGTGGCGCCGTAACCGCGCTGAGTTTGATGATATTAATCATCAAGGTACGGTAAATGTTGTCGAGGCCGCATTAGCGAACGGTACAAAAAAGGTTTTGCATACCAGTACAGAAAGCATATTAACTTCACCGGAATCTAACGGCGGTGCAGTGGAGCATGTGCGCTTTGAGGAAGAAGGCATGTTGGGGCCCTATTGTTTAAGCAAGTATCGTGCCGAAGAAGCCATGTTTAATAGGGCAAATGAGGGTGCCCCTATCGTTGTTGTCGCACCAACATTGCCGGTAGGCCCGGGCGACAGGCAGCAGACACCGCCAACAAGAATGTCTGTAGCCTTTTGTCGAGGGGAGTTGCCTGCCTATCTTGAATGCCGCTTTAATCTGATAGATGCAAGGGATGTGGCCAAGGGCATGATACTGGCAATGCAACACGGACGGCCCGGCATCAGATATTTGCTGGGCCATGAAAATTATCATTTATCAGACTGGCTCGGTATTCTCGGCGGAGAAACCGGCAGAACAGTACCGCGTTGGAAGGTTCCCTATCCGCTGGCACTGACAGCTGCATGGTTCAGTGAGTTATGGGCTGACCATGTGAGCAAATCCATGCCCATGGCAACAGTCACAGGTGTTCGCCTGACACGCCGCAGTATGTTTTTTGATCCTGCTATTAGCCTGAAAGAACTGGGACTCAAGCCAAGATCGATCAGAAAGTCCGCCCATGATGCCGTCACTTGGTACAAAAAACAGGGATGGTTTTAATGTTTATTTTTCAATTGAAAATATTTCCAGAGTGCAAATACCGGAAACAACGGGACGCCAATCACTGCGACGATCAGCCCGGGCCCGGCGCCGGATAACGCTGGAAATCGGAAAAATGGGGCGCTTATAATTCCTATACGCGGCTGGACCCGGTCTCGGCTCTTCATGAGTTTCTGAACGCGCGCCTTCCGCGTATGTTCTATCGCCTAGAAAAATTGCGCTGCACTCAGGACGCCGCCCGCGATGACGAACTGACTGGACACGCTGCGTACGTGCAGTGTCTCGTAGCTTCGCCCGAGTGTGTCCAGCAGTTGGAGTGCCTGGGCGATTGTCTGCTGTTCTCCCCGGCGCTCGGCGTCGTCAAAGACGATCACGAAATCATCGCCCAGGCAGGTCTCGATCAATTCAAGCGCGCCCAACCGGGAGCGCCGGCGCTGGCCTTTCGGGCCGTCGACCAGCAGCACGTCGAATTTTTTCTGTTCGACAATCGGGGCTGTGTCGTACGTGGTGGTGATATGGCCGTGTACTGTTTTTTTCACCAGGGGCGAATGAATGAGTTGAAGGTTTTCTACCCGCTGGTCGATTTGCCTCAGCCACTCCAGCTCGTCTTCGAGCGTCGCGCAGTCGACGGACTTGATGGCGGACAGCCGGTCCAGCAGTACGCTGGACTGGCCGCAACCAAGCTCCAGAATTCGATTTACGGGTAGTTCCTCGACAATGCGAATAAGCAAATAGAGATAGCTGTAGCTGGCCGCTCCGCGAACCGGATACAGGGGCACGTTGATTCCGAGCCGATCCAGTGCTCTGTGCACGATCCCTTGAAAGATGAGCTCGCGCCCGTATAGACCGGCTGCCGGCATCAATGTTTTGGAGCTCCACTCCAGGAATGGGTTGATGTTTCGCAGCAACCACAGTTGCCCGCGCAATTCCGGGTAGGAGGAACCCTTCATGAGTGCATCCTTTGCGGTCGGTTAGTCGTAATCATTTAGCTGTTCTCTCCTTTGGTTGTTGCCGGGTTTGGGCCGGGCGGTCAGGTATGGCGTCGGGGACGCAACCTCGATCTGCTTCGCACCGGTGGATCGGGGGAGACGCGCGGGACTTCTGTGCGAGTCCCGCCGGACGAGTTCCGCTACCATTCATGGTTGATCGAAGCGCCCGGCGTCCGAGCCCCGTAAATGACTGACAGCGACATGGCCGATGATGATTCCCGCCTGATTTCAGCCCGCCCGACCGACGAGGAAGTACGCTTCGAGGCCTCCCTGCGGCCGTCGCGGCTGGACGAGTACATCGGCCAGCAGACGATGAAGGACCGGCTGGGAATTTACCTGGAATCGGCCCGCCACCGCAGCGAGCGGCAACCTCGTCGCGATCAACCGAACGGCCGATTGCATCGAGATCGTAGCGCACCAGCAATGGCCGTCCAGCCTCGAACAGCCGGTACACCTTGCCGGCCGCGTAGCGCGTGCCCTCGAGACTGCATTCGGGATCGGTGACGAACGGATTCATGCTGTGCTCCGAGTTGAACGATCCGATTCCATCGAATAACCCATCAGTAGGCATTCGTCCTGAAACATTTGCGCGGCCGTTTCGAGATCCTTTTTACTGGCGAGATCATGGATCCCGATACCTTCCTTCCTGACGCCGCTCTTGGCGCGG
>JAVVEP010000057.1 GCA_032250735.1 Gammaproteobacteria bacterium | reverse complement strand
TGCTCCAAATTCGCTATATTTTTACCCACTAATTTTTCCGAAGAGCCAAAAATATATGGGGGGCCGAAGAATGAAGTAATAAAGATCCCACGGGAAGCATTGATAGTTACGGGTGAGCGGGAAAGCGTTATTCTGGATTTAGGCGATGGCAAGTATCAGCCCGTTGATGTTGTTACGGGCATGCATAGCACAGGTATGGTGGAAATCCTGTCTGGTCTGGAAAATGGCGAGAAGATTGTCACTTCAGGACAGTTTCTGATTGATTCAGAAGCTAGCCTGCAGGCGAGTTTTAGTCGCCTGGATTCAAAATAAGCGATTATTTATTTTATGCTCGCCAAATTAATTCGTTGGTCTGTTGCTAACAGGGTCTTTGTGCTGATCGTCACGCTGATGGTAAGTGGCTGGGGATTGTTGTCACTAAAACAGATACCACTGGATGCGCTTCCGGATCTCTCTGATGTGCAAATTGTAGTGCGCACCTCTTTTCCCGGTCAATCACCGAGAGTTGTCGAAAAACAGGTTACCTATCCTATTTCCACAACTATGCTTGCAGTTCCCGGCGCACAAGCTGTACGTGGTTATTCCTTTTTCGGGGATTCATACGTCTATGTAGTATTTAAAGACGGGACTGATCTTTATTGGGCGCGTACGCGCGTACTGGAGTATCTCAACCAGGCGTCCAATAGTTTACCAAACGGTATAGAACCACGCCTTGGGCCTGATGCAACAGGCGTCGGTTGGGTTTATTCCTATGCGCTTGTGGATAAGACCGGTGAAAATGACCTGGCACAGCTTAGGAGCCTGCAGGACTGGTTCCTGAAGTTTGAATTGCAAACGGTACCCGGTGTCGCTGAAGTGGCGACAGTGGGGGGCATGGTGAAGCAGTATCAAATCATTGCTAATCCGGAAGCATTACGTGCATATGGTACGTCACTTAAACAAATCGCAGCCGCCATAAAGCAGAACAATGCCGAGGTCGGCGGTTCAGTTATCGAACTCGCCGAAGCGGAATATATGATCAATACGCGAGGGTATCTTAGCTCGATGGAAGACATAGAGCATATACCTGTTGGCATGACAAAGGACAGTATCCCGATATTGCTGCGGGATCTGGCTACGGTGCAAGTCGGCCCGGAAATGCGTCGCGTAGTGTCCGACCTTGATGGTGAAGGTGAGGTTACTGGCGGCATTGTGGTTATGCGTTATGGGGAAAATGCCTTAACCACTATCGAGGCGGTGAAAAGCAAGCTTGCCGAATTGCGGCATGGGCTGCCGGCGGGTGTTGAGATCATTGAGACCTATGATCGTTCAGAATTGATATCACGCGCAGTCAATAATCTTGGAAATAAACTCGTTCAGGAATTTATTGTAGTTACCCTGGTGTGTTTATTGTTTTTGTTCCATATACGCTCGGCCTTTGTGGCTATTATTACCTTGCCGCTGGGCATTCTGACGGCCTTTATTATCATGCACTGGCAAGGCATCAACGCAAACATCATGTCTTTGGGCGGTATCGCTATCGCCATTGGTGCAATGGTCGATGCTGCCATTGTAATGATTGAGAATGCACATAAACATATAGAACGATGGTATAACAAAAATCCGGGTATAAATTTTACACAGACTACGCGTTGGCGATTGATTACAGACGCTGCCTGCGAAGTCGGTCCGGCTTTGTTCTTCTCCCTGTTAATCATAACCTTGAGCTTCTTGCCGGTGTTTGCCCTGGAAGCCCAGGAAGGTCGGCTGTTTACCCCTCTGGCCTTTACCAAAACCTATGCGATGGCGACTGCTGCCGGACTGTCGGTGACACTGGTACCGGTATTGATGGGCTACTTTATTCGAGGACACATTCCGGGGGAACAGGCCAACCCGGCCAATAAATGGTTAATAAAACTCTATCGTCCCCTGTTACGGAAAGTCCTGTCACATACACGGCAGATGCTGATTGTTTCAGTTGTTATTATGATAACGATAGTTCTTCCAGTCGGCGGCGTCAGTGGCTTGTTGTCACCGCTGAAGTGGCCGGTTGAGTTTGCCGGTTTATTTATGCAGCCGATCAATGCGAATAGTCTGCGAGCCGACTATATGGACACGATCAATACCTGGCAGATGAACATCGCGAGTGGCTGGCGAAGCACTTTCAAATCACTGCCGATGATCGCGCAGTTTGATTCTGGACTGGGCAGTGAGTTTATGCCGGCATTTTATGAGGGTGATCTCATGTATATGCCTACTACCTTACCGGGGTTATCTATTGGTAAGGCACAACAGTTGTTGCAGCAGATTGATCGCCAGATTGCCAGTTTGCCAGAAGTGAAGCGAGTATTCGGGAAGGTCGGCCGCGCAGATACGGCAACGGATCCCGCGCCACTCACCATGATTGAAAGCACTATCCAGTTAGCACCGCGTGAACAGTGGCGTGAAGGCATGACGCTTGAAAAATTAATTGACGAGCTGGACCGTACCGTCAAATTTCCCGGTTTGACCAATGCCTGGCTCATGCCCATTAAAACGCGTATCGATATGTTATCTACCGGCATAAAAACGCCGGTAGGCGTAAAAGTCTCCGGGCCGGATTTGAAGATCATTGATCGTATCGGACGTGATATTGAAAAGGTTCTGGTTAATGTCCGGGGAACCGCTTCAGCTTACTCTGAACGTGTCATGGACGGGCGTTATATTGTGGTCAGGCCAGATCGTGAAAAAATTGCATATCTGGGGATCAATGTTTCTGAAATTAACGATGTGATCAGTGCGGCAGTAGGAGGCATCAATGTAACTACTACGGTAGAGGGCTTGGAGCGTTACCCGGTTAACCTGCGTTTTGCCCGTGAGGTGCGCGACAACCTGGAAAAGTTGCGCGAGCTGCCTTTGAGCTCACCAACCGGTGCCGAAATACCATTGGGGGAGATCGCGGATATTGATATCGAAGATGGCCCACCGATGCTGAAAAGTGAAAATGCCCGGCTGACCGGCTGGACATTTGTTGATATTCGCAATGTTGATCTTGGGAGTTATGTAAAGAATGCGCGGAGCATCGTCAATAAAAAGGTTTATTTGCCACCGGGCTATTCGATTTCCTGGGCAGGTCAGTATGAGTATTTGCTACGTGCGAACGAAAAACTTGCCCAGGTAATACCTTTAATCTTACTAATTATTTTTCTATTACTTTATCTGACCTTTCGTCGCATTGCTGAAGCAATTCTGGTTATGGTGACGCTCCCATTTGCCCTGGTGGGTGGTTTCTGGCTGGTTTTTATCCTTGGTCACCACATGTCGGTTGCCACGGCAGTGGGGTTTCTTGCGCTTGCCGGCGTAGCGGCCGAATTTGGTGTAATCATGCTGGTCTATCTGGATAATGCCATCAGGGATCGTCAGAATAATAACCAGCTTAATTCACAACAAGACCTTGTAGATGCCATCATGGAAGGTGCGGTGATGCGTGTGCGCCCCAAGGCTATGACTGTTGCTGTTATTATTGCAGGCCTGATTCCTGTCATGCTTGGTCAGGGGAGTGGCTCAGAAATCATGCAGCGTATTGCTGCCCCCATGGTGGGTGGCATGATTACAGCCCCATTACTTTCCTTGTTTGTGATTCCTGCTGTCTATTTGATATTGAAGAGTAGAGAGTTAAAACCTGGCCAGACCTGAATACTCAATTTTTTGAAAGAAAAAAAAGGGGGGAAGTATAAGCTTCCCCCCGGCTGACTGCATATAATAGCGATCTTACAGATTAAACCACCGTTACACTGGTGCGTGTTGTACCGAGAACCTCACCGGTTACCCAGTGAATAACATCAGTCTCAATCAGATAGGTGCCTGTCTGGGTTGGCTCAAAAATGATGTCATAACGTTCAGCTGATGCTGCGCGAATTTCGGTAACACTGACAGGGTTCGGTAAAGGCCGGCCATCAGAGGCATATATTTTGCCGGTTAAGCCGCCAAAGCGGATTTTCTGTGGATGATAGCCGGCACAGATATAACGTGCCAGGAGCTTCTGACCACGCTGTACTGTTGCAGAAATTGGTGGTGCATTCATTGCACTGTTACCACTCCCATCCACACCGGTGATCACAAAGTAATCAGGGTTGAGTTCGTTCAGACCCACATCACCACCACAGGTGCCGGCATCCCAGGGCAAGGTATGCCACGATGAATCAATTTCATCAACTACCCAGAAGGCTTCCACATCATAAGTTGGACCACCTGCGAATAGAGTGCCGGGGCCTTCCGGTGGATCTACGATCAATGCACCGTACATACCCATTTCCGCGTGTAATACCGTGTTGGTATGGCAATGATAGAAATAGGTACCAGCATGCATGGGTCGCCATTGATAGGTATATGTGCCATTGGCCACGTCCCAGGTGATATGGCCCACACCGTCGGAATGATCAGCCGGTTCGATACCGTGATGATGCACTGTATGCATCCACATCATGCCGACGTTAAGATTGGTATGAACAATATCGCCCTGGCGCATCCGCATGGCGGGGGAGGGATACGTGCCGCCGCCCATGCCGCCGCCACCCATGTTGCCACCATCATCAGTGAAGCCCCACATGTTAACTGTATTACCATCATCCATGGTTAACGGGATTTGCATGTCGATACCAAGATTATATGTTACATCAGCGGTAACCAGGCCAGGGGTGGCGGGGGCGTCGGGGTAAATATAACAGGCCCCACCACCCATACCACCGCCGCCGCCGCCCATACCGCCGCCACCGCCGTCCATGCTGCTGGTGGTACTTTCTGTCGTTGTAGTGTCAGAACTACTTGATCTTCTTTTGCCCATAATGATTCCCCTTATTCAAAGAAAATGTCAGTTAACGCGCCAAACATGTACAGGCCACCGCCTGCGGTTTGCGACATTTCAGTATGCAGATGCATTGGATAAACACCGGTTGTTACCGGTGGCCATGCATCAGGCGGGGACTCGAAGGGGAAGATGGCATCAATTTTACCCATATTGCCTTCAAGGTAAATGCAGTCTTTTAACCAGACATCATCGCGTACCTGGCCATTATCGGTGAGCCACTCCATGTGGTTGGCATGGGTATGGACTGACTGTTGGCACATGCCCGGGTTCAGCACGCGTAACAAGGTACGATCACCCACATGCCCATGCAGTGCTGAACGGGGATCGGCCATTGCATCAATACTGGGGTCATGCGCACCCGGGGCTCCGGGCGGACGAGCACTCAGGCCATTCAAGGTGAAGTAACGTGGACTGTATTGCGTGTTGGGCGTATTGCCGTTACGAATGGCGTTATGCCAGACCGGATCAATATCATGAAACAACCAGAAGTATTGCTGGACAAAAGTCGGGCTGCCGGCATAAAGCTCATTGCTGCTGCCGCTCGGCATTACCGCCAAACCGCCGTGCAAGCCGCTTAAGCGGTTATAAGGTGCATTGCGGGCATCGTAGTAAAGATAGGTGCCTGCATCATTTACCTGAAACTCAATTGTGCGCGTTTCGCCACCACTGATGCGACCACTGTCGACGACGCCATCGATTTTAAAACTGTGGCTGGTGCCGAGGGTATTAACAATGGTGATCCGCATGGTATCACCTTCCTGTGCAACCATCTGTGCACCGGGAACAGTCAGGCTATTGTTATCCGGGCTAAAGCCACGGAAATAAACATCGACTCCATCTGGTTGTGTGATGAAACCTTCGGTTATATAAAAGGTTTGTGTAATGGTGGCGGCGTGTGCGCGAGGAGTCCAACTCACCAGACCCGTACTTCCCAGTAATGCGCTTGCGATCCCTGCACTGCCGAACTTTAAAAAGTTTCTTCTATCCACAGTGCTTTTTCTCCTTCCCAATAGTTATTAATATTTGTTGCCTCGTCAGAAAAATTCATGGGTAGTTTTCGGGGCAGGTAGCGCTCCAAGCG
>JAVVEP010000056.1 GCA_032250735.1 Gammaproteobacteria bacterium | reverse complement strand
CCTTGCCCTGAACGCTGACAGACCAACTGAACCCGCAAATATTACCTTGAAGGAGCACTAGCAGGTAACCCGATGATCCAAGACACGCCGTTCCTGAAACGCTTTCGCGGCAGTTTCATCAGCCTGTTGCGCTGGCCCCAGCTCGACGGCCTGTGGGCGACGCTGCGCCAACAGGCCGATGCCGGGTGGTATGCCTATGCCATTGGCGAGACACCTCCCGCCGCGCCGCTGGAGGCCGGGGAACTGGACGCCTTTCTACGTGAAATAGATACCCTGTTACGCCGCGAACATGACGAGGATTATTGCGGCATCGTCTATGCCGATGAGCTGGAAGCCCCACGCATGGTCAAGATCTACGACCCCAACAATCTCGGCGTGACCTGCGGCTTCAGCGCCGCACCGCCCCTGCCCGGCTGGATCCTCAGTCTCGATCCGCCCTGCGACCTGCCGGCGGCGATACCCGCCCCTGCCGGCCGACGCCGCTGGTGGCAACGACTGTGGCAAAAATAAATCGTCGACATGCCCGATAAAACTGGAATTAGTTATTGTCGGTTTGGCAAGGCGGGCGGCATACCCGCCTTTTATTTTCACGGGCTCCCTGGTTCCGCACTGGAAGGCGAATTACTGCACGACGCCTGTTTAAGCCACGGCGTCGATCTGGTGGCCGCGGAACGGTTTGGCTATGGCGAGAGCGCCCCGTATGCGGGCAAGCAATCCACGAATCGCTATAGCGCATGGGCGCAGGCCATCAACCAACTGGCCGATGCGCTGGGATTTGACCACGTCTATCTGTTCGCCGCCTCCGGCGGTGGGCCATATGCCCTGGCCTGTGCCAGCCTGTTGCGTCAGCGCGTGATCGCCACGGGCATCGCCGCCGGGCTGGGCCCGATCGTCAACCCGGCGCTGCGCAGGCAGATGCTGCCAAGGGCAAGATGGGCCTTTTATCTGGCGCTGCATCATCCCTTGTTGCTAAGAGCCAGTTATGGGATGACGGTGAACATGGCGGCGAAATACTTCAGCCATACCGCGATCACGCTATTGGGAAAAATGAATTCCCCGGCCGACAGAACCGCGCTGGCGCAGGAGCGAACCCACCAGATCATGCAGCGAAGTTTCCACCGCGCCCTTGCGCAGGGCATACAGGGCGCCGTCGACGATCTGTGTGCGGCACAACAGGCCTGGCCATTCAGCCTGGATGCCATTCACAGGTTGCACCTCTGGCATGGCGATAAGGACCGGGTAGTGCCCCTCAGTCACAGCCAGTGGGTACAGCAACAGGTGGCCGGTTCACGATTACACCTATTGCCGGGTGAGGGACACTTCTCGGTGCCGATCGGTCATGCCGATGAGATAGTGAGAACGCTGCTGGCAGACTGACCAGGGGCATGGAAAGGCTACCCTTTCCATGCGCCACAATAATCTAAAGGAGCAGCTTGCCGCGTCCTGCTCATCTCCACCGCTTCAGGTGAGCAAGATTTTCAGTCCGATCAGGATAAGCACAACACCACCCAACAGCCCCGCCTTGCTCTCCAGCCAGGTACCGCTTTTGGTACCGATAAAGACACCGGCATAGCTAAACAGAAACGTTGTCACACCGATGACCAGGCAGGCAACAAACGGACCGACTTCCAGCAGGGTCAAGGCAAAACCGGCAGCCATGGCATCAATACTGGTGGCAATGGCCAGCACCAACATGACCCGGTGAGTGATGTTGGTAATATCTTCTTCGATACCTTCGGCAAACGACTCATAGATCATCTTTGCGCCGACCAGAACCAGTAGCAGAAAGGCGATCCACGGCGCATAGGCCTCAACCCAATCCAGCACCCCCTTCCCGGCCAGGTAGCCGATCAATGGCATCAGTCCCTGGAACAGCCCAAAATAGGCGCCAGCCATAAGGGCCAGGGAGACCGGTCTTTTTTTATGTTTTGATCCCAGTCCGATAGAAACCGCAAAGGCATCCATACTCAATGCCACCGCCAGAAACAACACTTCAATCATTCAATACAACCCCTATTAACCGCTGGCAGGACGATGCACGCACCAACGCCATCACAGGCATTATGCGTATCAGAGCATGTGCTTCGCCTTGCGCAGTCCCTCGATAATCGAGCGTGAAAATTCGATATGGCCGGACTCTTTTCTGAGCCCGGAGCGGCGCAGCTTGAGGATCATGCGGGATTGCAGATTGTTGATCACCAGTCCCACGTGATTCTTTTTGAGGTTGGCGATGATGGTCTCCATGGCAACGATCGCGCTCATATCAATCATGTTGACGGCGCTCATATCCAGCACAACCACGCGCACATCCGGGGCGATATTGGTGAGCGTTTTCAGGGCATGTTGGGCCGAGCCGAAAAACAGCGGCCCATTGATATGGTAGATCGCAATGGCCTCCGGCACCTCGCCGTATTCATCATGCAGCTGTTCCATTTTGGTGGTGGTGGTCAGGCTGATACTCTTCTGGATAAACAGGATGGCGGCCAGCCCCATGCCCACGCCCACCGCGATCGTCATGTCGAAAAGCACGGTCAGGGAAAAACACAAGAGCAGCACAACCACATCGTTAACCGGCGCCACCTTGATGGTGCGCACAAAGTGTTTCGCCTCGCTCATGTTCCACGCCACCATTAACAATAGCGCCGCCATTGACGCCATGGGGATGTAGGACAGCACGGGGGCGATCAGCAGGATCGCCACCAGGATAAACACACCATGCACGACGGACGCCAGCGGCGAACGTGCGCCCGCCTTGATGCTGGCGGCCGTGCGTGCAATGGCCGCCGTGGCGGGTATGCCCCCAAACAGGGGGACGATCATGTTGCCGATACCCTGGCCAATCAATTCATCGTTTGGGTTGTGCTTCTTGCCCGACATCCCATCCGCCACCACGGCACACAAGAGGGATTCCAGCGAACCCAGCACCGCGATGGTGATGGCAGCCGGCAGTAGTGAGTGCAGCAGTGACCAGCTCATGGCCAGCGGTTCGCCGTTGGCGCCCGGCAGGTTCCACGGCCAGTCAAAACCCGGCGCAATCGGCGGAATACCACTGCCGATACCGCCCGCTATTTCATACTGAAAACGGCTGCCGATAGTGGCGACCGAAAAATCCGCCGACAGCAGGCTGGCTATCCAGGCCACGATGGTGCCGAGCGACAAGGCGATCAGGTGACCGGGGATCCGGGAATGCAGTCTGGACCAGAGCACCAGGGTCCCCAGGGTCAGCGCCCCGATAAAGAGCTCCTGCAGATTCGTTGACGGCATGGCCTGCAGGGTGGACGCCAGCCTGCCGATATAGTGCCCATCCACGGACGCCACGGTCAGCCCGAGGAAATCCTTGATCTGGAAGGTGGCGATAACCACACCGATACCTGCCGTGAAGCCGATGATCACCGGATAGGGAACGACCTCGATGAGCTTGCCCAGTCTGGTGACGCCCATCACGATCAGAATCATGCCCGCCATAAAGCCACTGAGCAGCAGCCCCCCCAGCCCAAACTGATGCACGATGGGCAACAGCACCACCACAAACGCCGCCGTTGGGCCGGAGATATTGACCTTGGAACCACCGGTGAGCGCAATCACAATACCGGCGATCATGGCCGTGTAAAGCCCATGCACCGGAGCCACCCCGCTGGCAATCGCCAGTGCCATCGACAGCGGCAAGGCGATAACCCCCACCGTCAAGCCCGCCCAGATATCCGCCTGAATCTCGGCATAACCGGGCCGGCTTTTTAGGGTCTTTGTTATCGCTGAGAACATGATGTCCTGTTTCTGTGGGTGCCAATGAATGCCAGGCTCACCAGCCAGAAGGAGGAGATCCAGGGCGCCTGATAATAGCACCCATCAATACCACCGTGGAATCGGTTCCATGCCAGCCAAGGGTGGGCACGTTTTTTGTGCCCACGTGGCATCGGTGAGCTGATTGCTGAAAATGATAACGACGTATGGCGTAGGGAATTCGGGTGATGCTGTATGGGAACACGAAAATGATTGTGGATGTTGCCGCGTGGGCACAAAAAACGTGCCCACCCTACCTAGCTTCGCTGACTAAAGCGGGCTCAGCTCCAAAAGGAGGGGGTCCAGGGGGTTTTTATAGTAGCATTCCTCACGGCAATATTATTTAGCGTTACCAGAAATTATTTTCTAAACTCGTTGTTGGAAAAATATCAGCCATTAAATAAAACCGGGAGTCAGCATGTCAGGGAAAACCACCCAGGAAAACATCCAGTCCAGCCTGCAGGAAAACCGGCTATTTGCGCCCAGCGCAGAGTTTTCCCGCCAGGCATTGATCAAAAGTCGTGCCGAACTGGATGAGCTGAGGGCCAGGGCCGAGGCGGACCACGAAGGCTTCTGGGCCGGGCTTGCCCGCGATGAATTGGACTGGCACACCCCCTTCACCACGGTGCTGGACGAGAGCAAGGCGCCGCACTATGAGTGGTTCAGTGACGGCACGCTCAACCTGTCCTACAACTGCCTTGACCGCCATCTGGCCGAGCGCGGCGACAAGACCGCCATCGTCTTCGAGGGCGAGCCGGGCGACACCCGACACATCAGCTATGCCGAGCTGCACCGCGATGTCTGTCGCTTCGCCAATGGCCTGAAGTCGCTGGGGATCGGGCTGGGGGACCGCGTGATCCTGTACATGCCGATGACACCGGAGGCGGCGATCGCCATGCAGGCCTGCGCCCGTATCGGCGCCATCCATTCCGTGGTGTTCGGCGGCTTCTCCGCCGAGTCCCTCAAGGACCGCATCGAGAATGCCGGCGCCAGGCTGGTGATCACCGCCGATGGCGCACACCGTGGCGGCAAGACCGTGGAACTGAAGGCGGCGACGGATGAGGCCCTCAGCCACGGCTGCGCCACTATCGAGCAGGTCATTGTGCTCAGGCGCACCGGCCATGCGGTGAACATGACCGCCACGCGCGACATCTGGTGGCACGAGCTGGCCGACGCCCAGGCCGACACCTGCGAGCCGGTATGGGTCGGCAGCGAACACCCGCTGTTCCTGCTCTACACCTCCGGCTCCACCGGCAAGCCGAAGGGCGTTCAGCACTCCACCGGCGGCTATCTGCTGAACGCCATCGTGACCATGAAATGGGTGTTCGACATCAATGACCGCGATGTCTTCTGGTGCACCGCCGACGTGGGCTGGATCACCGGCCATACCTACGTGGCCTTCGGGCCGCTGGCGGTCGGGGCCACCCTGCTGATGTACGAAGGCGCGCCCACGGTGCCCGATGCCGGGCGATTCTGGAAGGTCTGTCAGGACCATAAGGTCAGCATCTTCTATACCGCGCCCACCGCCATCCGCGCCCTGATGAAGGCCGGCGATGCCTTCCCCAACCGCTATGATCTGAGCAGCATCCGCCTGCTGGGCACGGTGGGCGAACCCATCAACCCCGAGGCCTGGATGTGGTACCACAAGGTTATTGGTGATGAACGCTGCCCCATCGTCGACACCTGGTGGCAGACGGAAACCGGGGCGCACATGATCGCCCCCGTACCGGGCGCCGTGGCCACCAAGCCCGGCTCCTGCACCCTGGCCCTGCCCGGTATCGCCGCCGACATCGTCGACAATCAGGGCAACAGCATCACCGCGCCCAACCAGGGCGGCGTGCTGGTGATCCGCAAACCCTGGCCGTCGATGATCCGCACCGTCTGGGGTGACGAGCAACGCTACTACGACACCTACTGGAAGATGTTCGATGGCAAGCTGTACGTCGCCGGCGACAATGCGCGGCGCGACGAAGACGGCTACTTCTGGATCATGGGCCGCATCGACGACGTGCTCAACGTCTCCGGCCATCGTCTCGGCACCATGGAGGTGGAGTCCGCCCTCGTCGCCCACCCCAAGGTGGCCGAGGCCGCCGTGGTGGGCCGACCCCACGAGATCAAGGGTGAGAGCATCTTCGCCTTTGTGGTATTGCGCGGTGAGCGACCCAAAGACGGCATCGACGAGGCCCTGACAAAGGAATTGCGTGACTGGGTGGGCAAGCAGATCGGCCCCATCGCCAAACCCGATGACATGCGCTTTTCCGACAACCTGCCCAAGACCCGCTCCGGCAAGATCATGCGCCGCCTGTTGCGCACCATCGCCGCTGGCGAAGAGATCACCCAGGACATCTCCACGCTGGAGAACGAGGCCATCGTCCTGCAGTTGCAGGGCAAGGCCTAATCTATAAAAAACCCCCACCGGCTGGGCGACCATTACGCCCAGCCGCCCTCGGTCGGTTACCTTCTTGATCCGGTGTATACCCTCTGGTTCACGGGCGCCCTCTCGTCCATCAATACCCCCTGGCACACAGAACAGCACCTGAAAGCTAAAGATTTAGCCCCTTCCTACCGATTCTGAACCTGATGGATTGCCATCAGGAACGAAGGTCAGACAGCCCCCACGATATCGGCCACTGCCACACAGTCAGCCAGTGGTTTTTTAGAACAGTTTTTTACAACGGTTTTACACCGTTTTTACAACAAATATTCACAAAAAAGCAGTCGGAAAAAAATGGATCTAAGCCAGACAAAAACACAATCAAAGACCATCATCACTACCGGGTTTGTCACCATCGTGGCCTGCCTGCTGGTGTTGATCACCATCTGGGTGTTTAACGTCTATACCAACGAGGCCATCCTCAACGAGATCGCCGATGCCCAGTTAGAGACCCGCCAGATTGCCATCATGCGCAATGCCGCCTATCGCCGTGCGCTGGCCCTGCATCGCATGAGCATCATGCCCGACCCGTTTGACCAGGAGGAAGAAGAGCGGCGCTTTTATGAGCTGGGCAGCATCTTCAGATCGACCCGCAGCGAACTGCTGGCGCAGCCGATGCATCCCCGGGAGCGACAGGTATGGGAGCAGATTCGTAACACGCTTAACAAGGGAGGGGCCGCACAAAACCGGGTGCTCAACCTGATCCTCGAGGAAAAACTTGAGGCTGCCAATAAGATGCTATTGGATGAAGTGGTGCCCACCCAGGATATTTTTGTGGAAGAGATATCCGATCTGCTGGATCAGCAGCGCAGTCAGGTGGAATCCAAGATCGCCGAGGTGGCCCATCGCAATCGCACCACCTACTGGCTCATCGGCCTGTTTGGCAGCGTCGCCCTGATGCTCGGCGGGTTCACCCTCTTTGTGGTGCGTCGAACTGAAAAGACGGAAGACGCCCTGCTGGAGCAGGGCCGCCGCATTCGGGAACTGTACGAGGTTTCATCGAAGGCCGGCCTGAACATCGACGAACAGGTTTCCGAAATGCTCCAGCTGGGTTGCCGGCTGCTGGATCTGGAGATTGCCAAGGTCTGCCGGATCGACACCGAGCAACAAACCAACACCTTTTTGCACACCCACGCCCCGGCGTCGTATGGGGTGACGCCCGGCAAGTGTCTACCGCTGGACAAAACCTTCTGCAGCGTGACCTTTGCCTCCGAAAAAGGCGTCGCCATCAACAACACCGGGAAATCCGCACACGCCGACAGCGCCTACTATGAATTCTCCCAACTGGAATCGTACATCGCCGCAAACATCAGCGTGCGCGGCAAGAAATTCGGCACCGTCAATTTTTCCAGCCGCTATCCGCGCGCCTACCCCTTTACCGAAACCGACCAGGACCTGATGCACCTGATCGGCAGCTGGGTGGGGCTTTCCCTGGAACGACAGATGAATCAGGAGGAGTTGTACGAGGCCAAGGAAAACGCCGAAGCCGCCAATAAAACCAAGAGCGCCTTTCTCGCCAACATGAGCCATGAGCTGCGTACACCGCTCAACGCCATCATTGGCTACAGCGAACTGATGATCGAGGATCTGAAAGGAACGCCAGATACCCAACAGATACCCGACCTCAACAATATCTCCAAATCCGGCCATCACCTGCTCAGCCTGATCAATGACATTCTCGACATCTCAAAAATCGAGGCGGGCAAGATGCAGTTATCGCTGCATGAAACCGATATCGACCGGCTCATCAACGAAACCATCGAATCCTTCCAGCCCAGCCTGAAGAAAAACAACAACACCCTGGTCGCCAACAACCACCAGCCGCTGGGCATTGCCCTGATAGACCCCATGCGCCTGAGGCAGGTGCTGATGAATCTGTTCAGCAACGCGGTGAAGTTCACCCAAAACGGCACCATCACCGTCAACACGCAGCTGACCGATCACGAACAAAAAACCTGGATAACCATCGATGTGGTCGACACCGGCATCGGCATACCGGAAGATGAGATCGACAGCCTGTTTCAGCCCTTCCAGCAGTCCACCACCGGCGCAGAGATGAAGTATGGGGGTACAGGGCTGGGGCTCGCCATCTGCCGCCGCATCTGCCGCCTGATGGGCGGCGACATCAGCCTGCGCAGCGTTGAGGGAGAAGGGTCAACCTTTACGATCTGGCTGCCCACCGAGCAGTCGGTCCGCGCAGCAGACCCGGCCCGACAGCAAGGCGCTGCGGGCTAACTATGGATAGGCACTGCCCCTGAAATATAGTGCTAAATGTGTAGGGCGCAATATCCGAAGGGCATTGCGCCGCATGAAGCACCTCCCAAAGCAGAATCATTTTGATTGACGATGGCCAATGCCTCGCAGAGCAATCTTTTAGAGTTAACCTTGCGCCACGCCTTGGCCAGGGATTTGTGCAGGCTTTTATAAAGGCGTGCTACGCGGGTGCTTTTCCCTGACGGCGGACATACGGCGCAATGCCCTTCGGTTATTGCGCCCTACGGGCTCAGTGTGTAGGGCGCAATATCCGAAGGGCATTGCGCCGCATGAAGTACATCCCAAAGCAAAGTCGTTTTGATTGACGATGACCAATGTCTCGCAGAGCAATCTTTTAGAGTTGACCTTGCGCCACGCATTGGCCAGGGATTTGTGCAGGCTTTTATAAAGGCGCGCTACGCGGGTGCTTTTCTCTGGCGGCTGATATACGGCGCAATGCCCTTCGGTTATTGCGCCCTACGGGCTCAGTGTGTAGATACTGTTATCCCCATCAACCCCCATGCAATCCTGGATTAAACATTTTTCC
>JAVVEP010000055.1 GCA_032250735.1 Gammaproteobacteria bacterium | reverse complement strand
TGCTCCAAATTCGCTATATTTTTACCCACTAATTTTTCCGAAGAGCCATATTTTTAGCCGTTGGCGCACTGGCCGGGTGGCTTGCTGGCAATATCATGAAGGGAAAAGGATTTGGCGTCGTAGGTAATATTGTTGTGGGAATTGTTGGTGCCGTATTGGGCGGCTTTGTATTCGGTTTGCTCGGCATAACAACAGGCGGGTTATTAGGCGCTATAATTATGGCCACTATTGGCGCTGTTATTTTGTTATATATAGTCAGCATAGTTAAGAGGGCCTGACTCATTAGCAGCTAACAGGATGGCTGACTCAACAAGGCTACGCAGACCGGGACTATGAGGGAGATCATGAATGACTCAATTCATCGGAACTCCGCGTTGACCTCTACGGTCAGGTTCCCGGTGCCGCGCTGCTCCATGGGCGTTCGATGTGTAGCATTGTGTGCAGTGCTGGTGTTTGCGAACCTTGCCACCATTGCCCTTGCCCAATCATCATGCCGTGGAATTCACGTCAAGATTCTGGACATCAGAAACAGCACTGGCGCGGTAGCCTGTGCGCTTTTCGAATCGCCAGCGGGCTTTCCTGCCGAGTTTCTGCAATTCGCAACCAATATCATGATGATAAAAGTTCGGTATACGCAGGCGAGTTGCTACTTTTTAGATATTCCGCCGGGGTCATATGCGTTGGCCGTCATTCATGATGAAAATATGGACGGCAAGCTTGACACCAACTGGCTAGGGGTCCCCAGGGAAGGTTACGGTTTCTCAAACGACGCGAAAGCCTCGTTCAGTGCACCTTCGTTCGATGCCGCCAGCTTTCCATACGATGGGCAAAACCTGGATATGACGATCAGGTTGAATTACTGAGCGACCTTTGTTTTTTTTATAAAAAATGGACTGCGGGTATAATTTTTTTCCAAAAGATAGCAATGGAGCAGGTCTTTCAATCCAGCAATCCATTCGATTGCCCAGGACCGGAAACGGGGGTTGTTGCATTGCAAAACCTGACCCACAGGACTCGCTATTGGTCTCGGAGTTGATGAGCAAATGAACAATCTAAATATAAGCGAAGATATATTCGGTTCATTCTAAAAGATGATGTTCAATTTATTTCGTATTGTGGTGTGGCAACCAAGACATAATACGGGCGATCAGGGTCATACTAAAATTATTTAAACAAGTATAATTAATTCGAACCTTACCCTGATTAACAATGATCACCCGTTCGGATGATCATTAACTTTAGCTGAGTTTGTTAATGAAGTTTGTCTGTTACTCCCGCTGGGACCAACTACCAAACAGTGCTAATGCGCTCTTTGAGCAGGGGGAAAAAGACAGTATCTTTTTCTCGCGCCCCTGGTTTGAAAATTTGGCCGCTGCACTTGATGATGACCAGGCTATGCTGCTGGCCTGCGTGGTGGACGGAAACAAAATCATGGCGATCCTGCCCCTGGTAAAGAGTGATGGGAATACCTTGTACTCCCTCAAACACCGATACACGCCACATTATAGCCTGCTGCTTGCCCACGATGATCAACAGCAAATTCTCGCCTGCCTGAGCCAGGGCTTGAGTCAGTTGCCGTTTAAGGCATTGCTATTGGAGCCGGTTGACGAAAATGACAGCCGGATATCTGGTTTGCAATGCTTCATGGAAATGGCCGGGTATCATTGTGAACAAGTATTTCGATCGTATAACTGGATTTATCGCGTGCAGGGACAGTCATATGTGGAATATATGGCAACACGCCCCGCCAGGCTGCGTAATACGATATCCCGCAAGAAGCGTAAACTTGATCGTGAACACGGTTTTGAGATTCGTCTTTTTACCGGTGACGAAGTGCCGCAGGCAATGTCAGATTATTATGCGGCCTACACAGCCAGCTGGAAAGCTAACGAACAGTACGTAAATTTTCTCAATGGCATTGTCGCGGGTTTTTCCCGGCCGGGTTGGTCAAGACTCGCGGTTCTTTATGTTAAGGGGCAACCTGTCGCTGCCCAGCTCTGGTTTGTTCTTCGCGGTAAAGCGAGTATATTCAGGCTGGCGTACGACAAGGCCTGGGGACAATATTCACCGGGTTCAATAGTGACCAGTTACCTGATGGAGTACGTGATCGATACTGATGAGGTCACTGAAATCGACTTTCTGACGGGTAACGACGCTTACAAGCAGGACTGGATGTCTGAACGCAGGGAACACCTCGCGTTCAGTTGTGTGAAAAGCCTAAAACCCGCAGGGTGGTATGAACGGTTTACCAGCTCGCTGGGGCGTATGCGCAAATGACAACAAGGAACTGTTCATGCACTACATTGGCCTCAAGCCGTACTTTGTAAGCATCAGGCACAGCAGGTAGCCAAGTGAATCAAATTTTTTAGCAATGTGGATATTAAAATGAAACAATTCGTATTTGTTTATCTGGGTGGTAATCAGCCATCCAGCCCAGAGGAAGCTAATAGTCACTTTTCGAAATACATGGAGTGGTTATCATCACTCGGTGACTCAGTTGTTATTCCTACAATTCCATTAAAGGATACGAGTACAGTAAGCACTGATGGCACTATAAGAGAAGGTGGGAGTAGCGCAATGTCCGGGTTCTCTATCATTAAAGCAGACTCGATGGAGGCCGCACTCTCAATAGCCCAGGCCTGCCCTTTTCTTGAAATCGGTGGGTCACTTGAAGTGTCTGAGATGATGTAGATGCCTGTTCAGTAATAATTCAGCAAACATTCACTTTCTGTTGGCTCAGACTCTGAGTGACCCCACAAAAATCGGCCATATCCCTGTGCGACAGCCTGTTGTTTAAGTCTGCACCTAGCTTCACGATAATTACGTTGCCGGTGCGCGATGCCCTTATCGAGCACACGGAGACCTGCGCTGTGACAACAACGGGACAACATCCCTGAGGCTGGATGGCCTTTAATCCAGACAGAAAACACTCACGTACCGGAGGGTTACTCTCAAATTTCTGCCGGTGGGTTTCCTCGTAGCGTGTCTGTGCGCGTCCGCCCTCCGGCAATGAGGCATGCAGTAAACCGGTGACAGATAACTTCCTTCCGCATAGTAGTGACTGGGCGCGTTCATTCAAAGCGCAACATATTTTCGAGTGTCTGGCTTGACTTTAGTTGCGTATAGACCTATCAAATAACTGAGTAGTATGCATTGTTATCTTTCTGTTCGTTTGGTCACTTACAAAAAGATCGAAACCAACGATGCATGTCTACCTGTTTATCTTCATCGCTAAAGGATTTTTTTGACCGCCATTATATGGGGATACCTCAGGGCCCGAGGCCTATTCGGCTGTTTAAGTTAAAACAACGAAATAGCTGCAGCGCCACACGCTTGTTAAAAGTCTCAGCATTGCTGGAACCTTTTGGCAAAAGTTATGGGCCTCACTTTATTCGCCTGGGGGAAAAGAGAATCGTTCATACAAGCGGTTGATACCTGTCATCAGAAGCAAGGAGCCAAGTTGACGTATGAATGCCGAATCAACAACGATGAACAGGCTGGCGATGCGTATCGTGTTGCTCGCCGTCTTTTACGCTGCGCTGGCCATGGCCGGCCTGGCGCTGAGCACACCGTCGGGCTATACATCGCCACTGTGGCCGGCCGCCGGCCTGGCGCTGGCGGCAATCCTGATGTGCGGCCCACGCTGCTGGCCGGGTATCTGGCTCGGTGCGTTCGTCGTCGATCTCTGGCTGGATATGTCGCTCCCGGGCGCGCTGCTGGCCGGGTTGTTGGCCACGGGTACGACGCTGCAGGCACTACTCGGCGCCCACCTGACCCGGCGCTTGCTCAACGTCGAACAACCGCTGTCGCAGGAGCGTGACGTCTGGCGGTTTCTGATCCTGGGCGGGCCCGTAGCCTGTCTGGTTGCTGCCACCATCGGTACGCTGGCGTTGTCTGGCTTCGAGCGCATGACGGCGGACACGATCCCGGCCCAGTGGCTGTTGTGGTGGACCGGCGACACGCTGGGGGTGCTGTTGTTTACCCCGCTGGTGTTGCTGGTCTGGCCCCATGCCCGCGCCTTCTGGCCACAGTCCGGTGGGCGCGTGGCCCTGCCGTTGCTGATTACCGCGATCCTGATGGGGGCTGGCCATGTGGGACTTTCCCTTCTGGAGGCCGGCCGGGCAAAGGCCAAAGCCAACAATCTGATGGAGGATGTCTACGAGAAGGGCATGCATTCTCTGTCTACGATCACGGAGCCTTTGCGCAGCCTCGAACGGTTCTTTGTGGCCAGCGACGAGGTCAATCGTGAGGAATACGCTACCTTCACCGCCAGGGTTACCGGAAATGAGGGGATCATTTCGGTCGACTGGGCGCCGCGGGTACCGGCGGCGGAACGCCTGGCCTTCGAGGCGGCGCAGCGCAATGCGGGCTTGCCGGGCTACCGCATCTTTGAACTCGATGCCGACACGCAACCGCGCGCGATCGCCGAGCGTGCCGAGTATTTCCCGGTCATCTATACGGTGCCAGTGGCCGGCAACGAGGCGATCATTGGTCTTGATCACGGGTTCGACGCGCCCCGCCGCAAGGCAATGTCCCGTGCTGCGGAAACGGGCGGGATCGTCACCGCCTCGATGGTTCCGTTACTGCGCACCGGGCGACACACGCTGCTGGCGTTTCAGGCGGTGTATCCGCACGGCTTCGAGATCGATACGGCCGCAGCGTCGGCTCGCCAGGAAGCTCTACAGGGCTTCATCGTTGGCGTGTTCGATATCGACGCGCTGTTCGCGCCGCTGGCGCGGGGGGCCGCCACCCATGACATTGCGTTTCGCCTCACGGATGTCTCGCCCGGTGATGCGCCTCATGTGATGGCGGGCAATCTGCCTGTCGATGCCACGACGGAGTGGCAACGGACGATCAGCTTCACCAACCGCGACTGGCGGCTGGAGATGTATCCCCTCGGCGGTTACTGGCGCCCCGGCGCTACCGGGCAATCACGGCTGTTTTACGGATTTTCGGTACTGGCCGCCCTGCTCATCGCATTTGCGGCCCTGAGTACCGCCGGCCGCCAGGCGGCTACCGAGGCAAGCGTGGTCGCGCGTACCAGAGAACTCGAAACCGAGCTGCGCATGCGGCGCAAGGCCGAGACCGCCCTGCGCCGGAGCGAGGGCAAACTGGAGATCACGTTGCAGTCGATCGGCGATGCGGTGCTTGCCACGGACGCTGACGGGCGCGTTACGCGCATGAACCCGATCGCCGAGGCGCTGACCGGCTGGCCCGCCCCGGAGGCGCTCGGCCGTCCCGTTGAAGAGGTGTTCCGCATCATCAACGAGGAGACGCGTCAGCCGGCACCCCTGCCGGTCGACAAGGTGTTGCGCACGGGGAAAATCCAGGGGCTGGCAAACCATACGGTGATTATCAGCCGCGACGGCCGCGAGCGCCCCATCGCCGACAGTGCCGCTCCCATCCAGGACCAGGATGGTGTCGTGCAGGGCGTGGTGCTGGTGTTCCGCGATGTCGGCAGGGAACGCGAGGCGGAACTGGCGTTGCATGCCAGCGAGACGCGCTACCGGGCGCTGATTGAATCCGCGCCGCTGGGCATCTTCGTACAGAGCGGCGGGCAATTCGTGTTCATAAACCCGAAGGCCGCAGCCCTGCTCGGCGCGCAATCGGTGGACGACGTGGTGGGATGCGAGGTGCTCGATTTCATCCATCCCGACAGCCGCGACCTGATAAGAGAACGCATCCGCCGACGCCGTGTCGACTACCGCAATACCCTGCCACCGGTGGAGGCGAAATGGCAACGCCTTGATGGAGGTGTGTTTCATGCGGAAGCCACCGGCGTACCCTATGTACACGAGGGCGAACACGGCTCGCTGGTATTCCTGCAGGACATTTCCGCACGCAAGAAGGCCGGTGCGCAGCTCGAACAGGCAAAAGCCGGAGCCGAGCAGGCCAACCGCGCCAAGTCCGCGTTTCTCGCCACCATGAGCCACGAGATCCGCACACCGATGAACGGCGTGCTCGGCATGGTGGAAATCCTGGCGCAGGGCCGCCTGTCGGAACACCAGACCGAGCTGGTCAACACCATCCGCGAGTCGGCCACGACCCTGCTCGGCATCATCGATGACATCCTGGATTTCTCCAAGATCGAGGCCGGCCGGCTGGAGATCGAGCATGCCCCGGTATCGGTGCCCGACATCGTCGAGGGCCTGTGCAACTCGCTGATGCCGGTGGCCGTGGCGAAAGGAGTGGAACTGAGCCTGTTCATTTCACCCGACATACCGCAACGGCTGTTATCCGACGACGTGCGCCTGCGCCAGTTGCTGTACAACCTGGTGGGCAATGCCATCAAATTTTCCGGCGGCAACCCCGAGCGCCCGGGTGCGGTGTCCATCAGGGTCGAGCCCCTTCCAGCCTCCCCATGCCGCCTGACTTTTCGCATCGCGGATAACGGTATCGGCATGAAACCAGTGACGCTGCAGCAACTGTTTACGCCCTTTACCCAGGCCGAGGTCGATACCACCCGCCGCTTCGGTGGCACCGGCCTGGGACTGGCGATTTGCAAGCGCCTGGTGGACATGATGCATGGCGAGATCACGGCCGAAAGCACCTTCGGCGAAGGCACCGAGATCACCATCAATCTGCCATTCGAGCTGGCCGACGAACAGCCGAAACCCGAGCCGCCGCCACTGGAAGGCATCGTCTGCATCATGGTTAGCCACAGCCACCTGCATTCAGAGGATCTGCGCGCCTATCTCACGCATGCCGGCGCGCAGGTGGAAACAGTGGACGATACCGCTACTGCTGCACAACTGGCCGCGGAACGAGACGGGCTCGTGGTGGTGATCCAGTACTCGGAGCGGCAGCGTCCGGAAATCGACCCGCTGTTCACCGGGATGAGCAAGGTGCGGCTCCTGTATGTCACCCGGGGCCGGCGGCAGCGCGCACGCGTGGAGAAAAACAATGCGGTGAGCTTCGACGGCAATGCGCTGCGCAGGCACGCACTGATACGTGCCGTGGCGGTGGCCGCAGGCCGGGCATCGCCCGAGGTGTTCCAGGATCAGAACGCAGGCGACCTGATGCGCGAAGAGACTGCGGTGGCGCCGACGGTGGCCGAGGCCCGTATCCAGAACCGGCTGATCCTCATCGCCGAAGACGATGACCTCAACCAGCGCGTCATCCTGCAGCAGCTTCGCCTGCTCGGTTATGCGGGAGAGGTGGCCGGCAACGGCGCGGAGGCCCTGCGCCTGTGGCGGGAAGGCAGTTATGCGCTGCTGCTGACGGACCTGCACATGCCGGAGATGGATGGCTACTCCCTGGCGCAGACCATCCGCCAGGAGGAGCGCGGCGAGCAGCGCCTGCCCATCATCGCCCTGACCGCAAATGCCCTGCGGGGTGAAAAAAACCGGGCGAAATCGGCGGGGATGGATGCCTACCTGACCAAGCCGGTGCCGCTCAGGACGCTCAGGACAACGCTGGAGACGTGGCTGCCGCTGCCCGAATCGGGGACGAACCCGGATACCCCGGCAGAAAAAAAACCAATGGCGGATGGTGTGCACCTGGTCGATGTGAGCGTACTGAAACAACTGGTGGGCGATGACAGGGAGACTGTGCAGGAGTTTCTGTCGGAATACCTTGTGTTGGCGCGAAGATTAACCCGGGAGATCCAGACCGCATTTAACGCGGGCGATGTGCGCCATGTCAGCGCCATTGCACACAAGCTCAAATCGTCGTCCCGATCAGTCGGCGCCCTGGTGCTGGGCGATCTGTGCGCCGGGATGGAAAACGCAGGCAAGGAAGGCGACAGAACCTTCATTGCCGAACAAATGCAGGAGTTCGAGGCAACCTGGACTGCAGTGGAAAATGAAATCAGTGATCTGCTTACCGATAATGATCAGGCATCCATGGAGGATAAAGCATGAAAATAATACTGCTTGATGATGATCCCTTTGTGCTCAAATTGCTTTCAAGGCAATTGGCCGGTTTAGGGTTTGATAATGTCACCGCGCTGGAACATCCGCACCAGGCCTTGGCGCTGCTTGAACAGGACACAGGCGCCTTCGATATGGTGCTGCTGGATCTGCAGATGCCTGATATGGACGGTGTCGAGTTTGCGCGCCATCTCATGCGCTTACAATATGCCGGCGGATTGATACTGATCAGCGGCGAAGATCGGCGCATCCTGCATACCGTGGAAAAACTCGCCAACGCCCACCGGCTGCGAGTATTGGGCGCCCTGCATAAACCGATCGCCACCGCGCAACTCAAGGATGTCATCGAACGCGCGCCGCAGATACTGGACAGGACACCAGGCAAAACCTATGCCCCTGATGAACTGCAACAGGCCCTGACCAATCACGAGCTGATCAATCACTATCAGCCGCAGGTCGCGATCGACTCCGGTCGCGTTGTCGGGGTTGAGACACTGGTGCGATGGCAGCATCCGCGGGACGGCCTGGTGTTCCCCGATCAGTTTATCAGCACCGCGGAGGAGCACGGCCTGATTGATGATCTGACGCGCACGGTACTGGCGGACGCATTGCAACAGGCGCGTCGGTGGCATGATGCGGGTATCCCATTAAAAGTGGCCGTCAACATTTCCATGGATAATCTCGTTACCCTGGATTTCGCCGATTACGTCGCCCATAAGATTGAAAAGGCGGGCATCCCGCTTAACAGTATCGTGCTGGAGGTGACAGAAAGCCGCCTCATGAAAGACCCGTTGACACCCCTGGATATTCTGACGCGTCTGCGGCTCAAGAATATCAATTTATCCATCGACGACTTCGGCACCGGACATTCGTCACTGGCCCAACTGCGGGATATTCCGTTTGATGAACTCAAGGTCGACCGCGGCTTTGTGCATGGCGCCCATGATTATGCGCCGTTGCGGGCCATCGTCGAGGCCAGCCTCGGCATGGCGCAGCACCTGAGCATGAAAACAGTGGCCGAGGGCGTTGAGGATCAACTTGACTGGGATTTCCTGCTAAACACCGGCTGTGATTTTGCGCAAGGCTACTTTATCGCCAAACCCATGCCGGCAGAAGAATTGGCTGCCTGGATACCGGCCTGGGAGTCACAGCACCAGACGCTCGTTAAAAAAATGTGGCTCTTCCCCAGATGTGGTGGGTAAGATTTACCGTATAACACCATCAGGATA
>JAVVEP010000054.1 GCA_032250735.1 Gammaproteobacteria bacterium | reverse complement strand
CGGCCAGCGTTTCACCCAGGCGGAGCCGCTACAGGTGAGCGCGCCGATGGAGTGCGTGTTCGTCGATCATCCCGATCAGGTAATCCTCGAGGACAGCGGCAACCAGCGCCAGATCGTGATGCAGAAGAGCAACAGCGCCAGCACGGTCATCTGGAACCCGGGCCCCGAAGGTGCTAAAGGCTTTACCGACATGCCCGACGATCAGTACGCGCACATGGTCTGCGTTGAGGCAGCCAATGCGCTGGATAACGCCTACACCCTCAAGGCGGGGGAATCACACCGCATGGCGATGACTATCGCGGTGCGCTGAGTCTACGTTCCGATTCCCTATCACCTTGAGTTCGCGAAGTACCCCGGTGCTGTCGGCGCGGGCGAGCGTTACGGGGTCTGCCGATCGGCATACAGAGCCACGCCAGCCAGCAGCGTGGCGATCAGGATCCCGGCGCCGATCCAGCCGGCCAGGGTGTCGGTGTGCAGACCCCGATCGAGCAGGCTGCCGAGCAGCGGCGGGCCGATCGCCGTCGAGAGGATCATGACCGCCTGCAGCAAGGCCCGGATCGCGCCCAGATGGGCCAGGCCGTAACGTTCGGCCAGCAGGGGCGTCAAGGCGCTGGAATTGAATCCCAGCCCCAGTCCCAGCAGCGCCGGCCACAGCAGTGCCGCACCGGTGCTGTCGAACAGGGCCAACACCACCATGGCGGCGATCAACGGCAACAACGAGGGAACGAACAGGCGGGTGGCGGTGAGGCGGTCCACCAGTGGCCCGGCCCCCAGCAGCCCACCCACATGCCCGACAGCGAACAGCGCCAGCCCCGAGGCGACCAGTTCGGTCGTCCAACCCTTGGCCTCGGCCAGCGGGATCTGGTGAAAAAAGGCGATGGTGACCGTAAAAGGCGCCGCCATGGCGGCCGGCACCAGCAACACGAAGCGCCAGTCACGCACCACCTCGCGACGTGACCAGTCGCGTGAATAGTGCGGTTCCCGGATCTCGACGGGCAGTTCACCGCCATGGGCGCCTTTTAACAACCAGAGTAACAGCGGTAAAAACAGCACCACCACGACACTGCCCACCAGCCAGAACTCGCGCCAGTGCAGGTAGGCCAGCGCAATGACGGCCGTGGCCGGGAAGACCGCCTCGGCCAGCGGCAGGCCCATGGCGGCAATCGAGACCGCCTTGCCCCGTCCGCCGTGGAAACGTTGCGCCATGGTGGTCAGGGCGATATGGGTCATAAGTCCCTGGCCGCCCAGGCGTAATAAAAACAACGCGAAGATTAACACTATGAGCGTGTGACTGACACCCAGCAATAGACAGCCAGTGATCAGCAGCAGTGCGGTGCCACTCAAGAACAGTCGCAGATCGCTGCGATCGTAGAGCTTGCCCAGCCACGTCAGCAGCAGGGCGCTAGCCAGAGTCGCGCCTCCATACACCAGCCCCAGTTCGCCGTGGCCGAGATCAAAACTCGCCCGCAGCTGGGGATTGAACAGGCCGATATAAAAGGTCTGGCCGAAACCGGAGAGCATGGCGGTCAGCAGCCCGAAGGCCAGCAGGCGCCGGTGTGCCCACAAAAAGGCCAGGTAGTCGCGAGACAGGAGGCGTTTTGGCATGGCGGGCAGTCTATATAGCTGTTATGAATTCCGCTACAGCTTGGGCGGTGCGCAAAAGTTATACAACTATGTGCCAACTAAATGATTCTGGTTACATAGGGCGACTATAACCACCAAGCACACCTCGCTTGGAATAAACGAACTGCCACAACTGAATATCCCGGGCACGAAACGCACCGGCACAGCTCAATAGATAATAACGCCACATACGGTAAAAGGCCTGATCCATTTTGTCACTGAATTGTGGCCATGCGGCCTCGAAATTCGCATGCCATGCCATCAGGGTTTTGTCGTAATCGGCACCAAAATTGTGCAAGTCTTCCATAACCAGCAGCCCCTCAGCCGCCCGGGTGATCTGGGTCAGGGCCGGCAAGTCGCCATTGGGAAATATGTATTTATCGATCCATGGATCCGGTGCGGTATGCGTTTCATTTTTTCCAATGGTATGCAGCAGCATCATGCCGTGATCGGCAAGACAACGCTCGGCCACTTCCATGAAAACCCGCAAGTTTTTTCGACCAACGTGCTCGAACATGCCGACACTGACGACACGGTCATATTGACCATAGGTCTCGCGGTAGTCTTGCAGCAGAAAATTCAAGGGCAGATCTTTATAGCGCTCTTTTGCCCATGCAGCTTGCTCTCTGGAAATGGTTACACCATCGCAGCTGACACCGTAATGTTCCGCCGCATAACCCATGAAACTTCCCCAACCGCAGCCGATGTCCAGCACCTTCATGCCGGGTTTCAATTCGAGTTTGCGGCAAATCATATCGAGCTTGGCTTCCTGCGCCTCTTCCAGGTTGTCGGCATCCTTCCAGTAACCACAGGTGTAGGTCATGCGCGGGTCGAGCATTGCCGCATAAAAATCGTTACCCAGATCATAATGCGCCTCACCCACATGCCAGGCACGGCGTACTGTCTGTAAGTTCAGAAAACGCGCACGCAGATCCTGTAGCCATATGCGCGCCGAACCAACCTCCTTGTCCAGACCAGCCTGAAGTATGCGATTAAAAAACTCGTCCAGCTGCTCGACATCCCACTGCGCGCGCATATAGGTCTCACCCAAGCCTAAATTTCCGAGCAGGGCGGCCTTGCTCAGTACTTCGGGGGAATAGAGCTGAATATCCCATGGCCTGTTGCCATTTATCTGGATATCGGCCTTCTCCAACATGGCAGACATCTTCCTGAACAATTTACTGTCATAATGATATGGCATTTCGGTACTACGTACGTTCATCAGCAATTCCCGTTTACAAGTAATTCGCTATGGGAAGTTCCATTTTCCCGCTAACTAAACCGACATGTTTGTCTAGATAGTCCTCAGCGCAGGATTAGCAGCGGTATTTGCGCCTGCATGATCATGCGGGTGGTGGTGCTGCCAACAAAGAAGCGACGCATTACCGAATGCCCAAAGGCCCCCATCGCCATCAGATGAATATCATGCTCATCTGCGTATCGGCAGATCACATTCGACACATCACCGCCACGAATGGATGTGGTGACATCAAAACCCTGCGCATCCAGCTTATTCCTGGCCTGATCCATCTTTGTCTGATTGCCGCCATTATCTTCAGCCACCATCAGCAGATGGGCTGGCAGCCCCTTGAGTAGTGGGCTTTTGGCAACCTTGTCGACAACCTTCTCGGCGGTGGCACTACCATCATAGGCAATCAAAATATTTTTCGGCTGTACGTATTCCAGTGGCGCGATAAGGAGTGGGGTTTTCAGGGTGGAAATCAGGCTTTCCAGGTGGCTGCCCACGTGGCGCTTCACCATATCGCCGTCCTTGCCCTGTTTACCCAGCACAACGAGACGTGCCTCGCTCTGCAAATCATTCAGCATCTCGGTTATTCGGCCATGGCGCAGCAGGCGCTCCGCCTCTTCAATTCCCTGCCCCGTGACTCGCTCAAGGGCATCGGCAAGAATGGCCTTGCCTTGCTCACGTAACAGGCGATTGCGCTGTTCCTCAATCTCGACCATCTCATTGAGCAATTTCTTGCGATTATCGACGGCCAGGTTGCCACTGTAGTCAGCCACCTTGTCCGCATGGGGTGTACGCACCACATGCAGCAAAGCCAATCGCGCGGCCAGGCGCTTACTGGCCCAGGCGGCGTGATCACAGACTGACTCGGAGGAGCGGGAACCGTCGATCGCAGCTATCACCTTATCCGTCATCTCATCCTCCTCGCAGTGGCTAGTGGCCGCCCATCAATTTTTCCACCGCATCCGGCTTGTCATGAATGGCATACCGGTCAACGATAGTCGCACTGGCTTCATTCAGGCCCTTGAGCTCCACCTCGGTACCGTTTCGCCTGAATTTGATCACCACCTTGTCCAGAGCGATTACGGCGGTAATATCCCAAAAATGGGCATTGCACAGGTCGATCTCGACCTTGTCCACCGCCTCGCCGAAGTCGAATGATTCAATAAACTCGTCGGCTGAGGCGAAGAACACCTGCCCCACAACGCGGTAGTGACGGGTCTCACCATCCTCGCTCAACTCGGAGGCGACATACTCGAACTGGGCCACCTTGCGAGCAAAGAACATCGCCGCCAGCAGCACCCCAACCAATACGCCATAGGCAAGGTTGTGGGTGAAGACTACCACCAACACCGTGGCAACCATTACGATATTGGTGGTAAGCGGATGCTCCCTGAGGTTGCGTAGCGACTCCCAGTTGAAGGTACCGATAGCGACCATGATCATCACTGCCACCAGCGCCGCCATCGGAATCTGCGCCACCCACTTATCGAGGAAGACCACCATCAGAATCAACACAATTCCCGAGATCAGGGAAGACATGCGGGTACGGCCCCCGGATTTGATGTTAATCACCGACTGGCCGATCATCGCACAGCCGGCCATGCCACCAATGAAGCCGGATGCGATATTCGCCACACCCTGGCCCTTGCACTCTCGGTCCTTGTTGCTGGTGGTATCGGTGAGATCATCTACGATGGTTGCGGTCATTAGCGACTCCAACAGACCCACCACTGTCAGGGAAATAGCATAGGGCAGGATGATCAGAAGAGTCTCCAGATTCAATGGAATATCCGGCAGCAAAAAGACCGGAAGGGTATCGGGCAGCTCGCCCATGTCGCCAACGGTGCGAATATCCACGTTCAGCACCATGGCGATCACCGTCAGCACCACAATAGTCACCAATGGCGAGGGCACGGCCTTGGTGACCATTGGCAGCAGATAGATAATCGCCAGGCCGCCCAGGGTAAAGGCGTACACATACCAGGTGACACCCTCATAGAACAGTTCGGGCAGCTGAGCCATGAAAATCAGGATCGCCAGTGCGTTAACGAAGCCCACCACTACCGAACGGGAGACGAAACGCATTAGAGAACCCAGCTTTATATATCCTGCAATGATCTGCAGGATACCGGTAAGAATGGTGGCAGCCAGCAGATACTCCAGGCCGTGCTCCTTGATAAGGATCACCATCAACAGCGCCATCGCGCCGGTTGCACCGGAGATCATCCCGGCACGTCCACCGGTAAAGGAAATCACCACGGCAATACAGAAGGACGCATAGAGCCCGACCTTGGGGTCAACCCCGGCGATGATGGAAAATGCGATCGCCTCGGGGATCAGTGCCAGCGCGACCACAATCCCGGCCAAGGTGTCGCCACGGATATTGGAAAACCAGTTTCGTTTAATGACATCGAGCATATAAAACAACCTGTCACAGCATGGCTGTATATTGCATAGAGCAATGACAGACCAAAGGTCGGGGGGAAGGCATAGGCCCTTGATAAAAAATAATTATGACGTAGCAGAGCAAGCTCGACCCGCAGGAAGGGCTAAACAGGATAAGCGGCGCTACTTGGGTAACACGAGGGAGCCGTTACATCGCATAAATAATCTTTCTGAATCAACGGAAATTGAGATGGTACTACGGCGGGGTGATGTTTTTCATAGCCGCGAATTATAGAGAGTAACGTACTTGAACACAAGGGCAATTATTAATTTAACTTATTAAGTTCTGACCCGGTAAGCCGCATCAGGGAAACTCTGAAAAAATTCAGCTACCGTGGCAACGCCACAAACACACTACATCTCGACAAAGAGCAGAGGAGCCTCAAGCGTGCAAGCGCGAGGCTTACCTGGGTTAAAATGTAACGTCAGCTCATGAAAATGGAGAAAACGAACCCCGTATGAGTACTGCTGAAACCGAATAAAAGGCTCGCCTGGAAGACTGTCAGACGAGCTTCCGCGACGCGCTTGCCCAGATTGACATACGGCTCAACGACTACGCGCAGGAGATCAAGACCCGCAAGGAGTACCTGTGGGAAGCTCGGCGCGACATGGATCACATCGAAAAGATCGCGGTACGCCAAGCCATCGAGCAGACCCTGAACTCCGCCGAGGCGATCAAGGCGCAGCGGCAGAAGCTGCACAAGCTGTTACGCTCGCCTTACTTCGGTCGCTTCGATTTCCACAAAAGCGGCGAAGCGAATAGTGAACCGGTCTACATTGGCGTACACCATTTCCGTGACGAAGCGGCGCGCGAA
This sequence comes from Gammaproteobacteria bacterium, assembly GCA_032250735.1. Classification (NCBI taxonomy): domain Bacteria; kingdom Pseudomonadati; phylum Pseudomonadota; class Gammaproteobacteria; species Gammaproteobacteria bacterium. The sequence goes on along the minus strand of JAVVEP010000054.1, from coordinate 3,319 downwards.
ACCCGGTGCGGTTCAGAGACCTTCTTCAAGCGCCGGTCACGCCAGGCGGCGATATCCGTCGGCGCGAGCATGCGCAACGACACGTCAGCGATTGGATCGCGGAGAATGACGTTGATCATCCTCTGCTCCCGGACAACACCATGCTTCTTCGAACTGACCTCGCGGCTGTAACGATCGAGCAGTTCATGGAACGGCTTATTCGGCACCTTGCCAGACGAGTCTTCCCGCAACCTGGTCTCTTCTTGTGCCGCCCAGGCCTGGGCCTCCAGCCTGGTGGTGAACGTCGCCGATGTGCGCGCGCCTTTAATGCAAACTTCCGCACGCCAACCGCCGTTCCGCTTAGTTGTAAAAGGTTGATTTTTAATAGTGGTGCCCGGGGCCGGAATCGAACCGGCACGGAGTTTCCCCCGAGGGATTTTAAGTCCCTTGCGTCTACCAATTTCGCCACCCGGGCGTTTGGCCGGATTGTACAGATTGAGGAGGGGGAGACAAAGAAAGAAAATGGAGGCTGGGCCCGGAGTCGAACCGAGGTCCACGGCTTTGCAGGCCGCTGCATAACCACTCTGCCACCCAGCCATGACGTGCAGTTGAACTTGGTACTATACCCGTGCGCTCTACTGGCGTGAATGCCGGCGAATCCGGGTAAAAAAAACCCCGGCCTGGTACCGGGGTCTGGTATTTGGAGCGGGAAACGAGATTCGAACTCGCGACCCCAACCTTGGCAAGGTTGTGCTCTACCAGCTGAGCTATTCCCGCGTCTAAAGAGAGCGCATATTGTATGGATGTAGCGCCTCCTGTCAACTCCGAAAAATGCCCTCAGGCGTGCTTGCTGTCCGCCAGCACCGGCCAGGCGGCTTTCAGATAAATCACCATCGACCAGAGAGTTAGCGCGGCGGCGATATACAGCAGCAGAATCCCCGCTTCATGGATCGGCAGGCCCCACAGGGGATCGCGGTACAACAGCAGCAACAGGGCGATCATCTGCACCGTGGTTTTGATCTTGCCGATTACGGAAACTGCCACCTGGGCCCGCTCGCCGATTTTCGCCATCCATTCGCGCAATGCCGATATGGCAATTTCGCGGCCTACGATGATCGACGCCGGGATCACGAACCACCAGTGCGGATTGTCCTGCACCAGCATGATCAGAACCACTCCGACGATAAGCTTGTCCGCCACCGGGTCGAGAAATTCGCCGAACGCGGAATGTTGTCCAAGCCTGCGCGCCAGGTAACCGTCGAACCAGTCGGTCAGCGCGGCGACGACAAACAACGCCGTGGCGGCTTCGTTGGCCCAGTGCACAGGGAGGTAAAATACCACCACCAGCACCGGGATCACCATGATGCGCAGCATGGTCAGAATGTTGGGAATGGTCCATACCATCCGCGCAGTGTATCAAGTGTCGCCGTGAAAAGTATCGTAGATTTGCTGCGCCAGGGCACGACTGATCCCGGGCACGCGACACAGATCGTCCACGCCCGCCCGGGTCACTTCCTGCATTCCACCGAGTTGCTTCAACAATTGCTGTCGGCGCCGCGGGCCGACACCCGGTATGCCTTCCAGTGGCGAAACGTTGCGCGCTTTGGCGCGTCTCTGGCGATGACCCGTAATGGCGAACCGATGCGCCTCGTCGCGAATCTGTTGAATCAGATGCAGCGCCGGGGACGTCGGATCCAGGTCCAGCTCGCGATGCTGCGCGGGAATATGCAGGATCTCCATGCCCGGCCGTCGCTCCGCTCCCTTGGACACGCCGACCAGCAGGATCTCGACGATCTGCAGTTCTTCCATGACTTTCTGTGCCGAAGTCATCTGGCCTTTTCCGCCATCGATCAGCACCAGATCGGGCAGCACGCAGTCTTCTTTCTTCAGGCGCGTGTAGCGCCGCAGCAGGGCCTGCTCCATGGCGGCATAGTCATCGCCAGGCACGATATTACGGATGGTGAAGCGCCGATAGTCGGACTTTCTGGCACCTTCCCGGTCAAACACCACGCAGGATGCAACCGTGCCCTCGCCCTGTGTGTGGCTGATATCAAAGCATTCGATGCGATTCGGGATCTCATCCATGCGCAGCAGTTCGCGCAGCTCCTGCAGGCGCCGCGCCATACCGGCCTGACTACCCAGACGCGCCGCCAGTGCCTGTTCGGCATTCTTCACGCCGAGCGCCAGCCAGCGGGCTTTCTCACCGCGTACCCGATGCACCAGACTGACCTTGCGGCCGGCTTTCTCGCTCAGCACCTGCATCAACAGATCGCTGTCTTCCAGAGCATGGTTGGTAATCAGTTTTGCAGGGATCGGATGCGTCAGGTAGTACTGCGCCACGAACGCCGATAGCACGTCAGTCACATCCGCTGCGGCCGGGATCCTGGGGAAAAACTTGCGGTCGCCGAGGTTGACGCCATTGCGGATAAAGAACACCTGGACACAGGCCACGCCGCCGGACACCACCGCAGCCACGATATCCACATCACCCGATTCGCCGCTGACATACTGGCGCTCCTGCACGCGGCTGAGGCTGGCGATCTGGTCACGATAAATCGCGGCCCGCTCATAGTCCTGCTGCGCCGACGCCTGCTCCATGCGTTCCACCAGTTCGTTTTTCAGCACAGCACTCTTGCCTTCGAGAAACAGCACGGTATGCCGTACATCCTCCGCATACTCTTCGGCACTGATCAGTCCCACACAGGGTGCGGTGCAGCGTTTGATCTGGTACTGCAGACACGGCCGGCTGCGATTGCTGAAAAAGCTGTCCTCGCACTGGCGTACCCGGAACATGCGCTGTAGCAGGTGCAGACTTTCGCGCACCGCCCCGGCATTGGGATAAGGACCAAAGTAACGTCCCTTGCCACGGCGCGCGCCGCGATGCACAGACAGGCGCGGAAACTCATCCTGCAGGCTCAGATAAACATAGGGATAACTTTTGTCATCCCTGAGCAATACGTTGTAGCGCGGCCGGAGCGATTTGATCAGGGTGTTTTCGAGGATCAGCGCTTCTGATTCGGTGTTGGTCAGCATGATCTCGACGTTGTGCATGTTCTGCATCAACGCGCGTGTCTTTGGCGCCAGCCCGCTGCTGCGAAAATAGCTGGAGACGCGGTTCTTCAGGTTGCGCGCCTTGCCAACGTACAGCACTTCCCCGTCGCTCCCGAGCATACGGTAGACTCCCGGACCCGAAGTCAGGTTGCGCAGGAAAGACTTTGCGTCGAAAACGTGTTCCGGTGCGGTTTCAGCCATTGACCCGAGACGTCAGGCGCGTTCGAGCAGGCTGCGGACGCGCGTGAAGATGTTTCTGAACATGGCGTCGGTGAGGCGCCTGGTCTGG
>JAVVEP010000053.1 GCA_032250735.1 Gammaproteobacteria bacterium | reverse complement strand
TGTGTTGCTTTAGCCCCATCAAGCCATGCAGGGTTTATAATACAAGGGCGCAATAACCGAAGGGCATTGCGCCATATGTCTCAGCACTCATCCGCCACCGCCTCCAGCGCCGCGGCCAGGGTCTTCACCCCGATCAGTTTCATGCCCTTCACGCCGCCTCTGGGCAGATTGGCCGCGGGCACGATGGCGCGCGTGAAGCCATGCTTGGCGGCGGTGTTCAGCCGCTCCTGGCCACTGGGCACCGGGCGAATCTCGCCGGACAGCCCCACTTCACCAAACACCACCAAGTCGGTGGGTAGCGCACGGTCACGCAGGCTGGAGACGATGGCCAGCAGCAGGCTGAGATCGGCGCTGGTTTCCACCACCTTGAGGCCGCCGACGACGTTGATGAACACGTCCTGGTCGCCGACCTGGATGCCACCGTGGCGGTGCAGCACCGCGATCAGCATCGACAGTCGATTCTGGTCCACGCCGACCGCCAGCCGGCGCGGGTTGCCGAAATTGCTGTCGTCAACCAGGGCCTGCAACTCCACCAGAATGGGCCGGGTCCCCTCCCACACCACCATCACCACGCTGCCGGGGGCGGGTTCATCGGCGCGCGAGAGGAAGATCGCCGAGGGGTTTTTGACCTCGCGCAGTCCCTGCTCCGTCATCGCGAACACGCCGATCTCATTCACCGCGCCAAAGCGGTTTTTCACCCCGCGCAGGGTGCGAAAACGGTTGTCGGTGGAACCCTCCAGCATGATGGAACAGTCGATCATGTGCTCCAGCACCTTCGGCCCGGCGAGGCTGCCGTCCTTGGTCACGTGCCCCACCAGGATCAGTACCGTGTTGGTCAGCTTGGCGTAGCGGATCAGGTAGGCGGCGCTTTCACGCACCTGGGGCACGCCGCCCGGTGCCGAGTTGACGTCCTGGTGGCTCATCACCTGGATGGAATCCACCACCATCAGCCTGGGGTTCTGTCGTTCGGCCACGGCGCAGATCGCCTCCACGCTGGTTTCACTGAGCATCTGCAGGCTGTCGGTGGGCAGCCCCAGTCGCTGGGCGCGTAGCGCGACCTGTTGCAGGGACTCCTCACCGGTGACATAGAGGGCAGCGTGGGTCTGGGCCAGGCGACACAGCACCTGCAACAGCAGGGTACTCTTACCCGCGCCGGGGTGGCCGCCGATGAGGATCGCCGAACCCGGCACCAGTCCACCGCCCAGCACGCGGTCCAGCTCGTCGACACCGGTACCCATGCGCGGCACCGCGGCCAGGTCGATATCGGCCAGGGTTTTCACCTCCGACAGGCTGCCCGCGTAGCCCGCGAACTGTCCGGCCTGGGGCTTGCTGCGGGCGCCCGTGGCGGGTGCACTGGGCCGAAACTCGGTGAGGGTATTCCACGCGCCGCAGTCATCACAACGGCCCTGCCACTTGCCGTAGTCCGAACCGCAGTCGCTGCACACATAGACCGTCCTGATTTTTGACATCGACTTCGGCTCCTAGCCCGGTAAAACCGTGTCGGCCGGAGTCCCGCCGGCAGCGCCGATATAGCGGCGGGGGACGCGGGCCGTGACCCCACAAAATAGTTCATAGGCAATGGTGGAGGCCGCCTCCGCCACCACCTCGGCGGGCAGGCCCTCACCCCACAACACCACCTCGTCGCCCACCTGCGCCTGCGGCTGGGTACGCAGATCCACGCAGATCATGTCCATCGACACCCGCCCCACCAACGGCACGCGCACCCCGTTCACCAGCACCGGGGTGCCCGTGGGGGCATGGCGCGGATAGCCGTCACCGTAACCCATCGCCACCACCCCGACCGGCAGGTCTTCGGGGCACTGCCAGGTGGCGCCATAACCGATCGCATCGCCCTGGCGGCACGCCTTGATGGCGATCAGCTCGCTGCGCAGGGTCATCACCGGGCGCAGGCGGCGGGCGGCGCCGGTTTCACCGAGAAAGGGCGAGACGCCATACAGCATGATGCCGGGACGGTTGATATCGCTGTGGCTGTTCATCCAGCCGAGGATGCCGGCCGAGTTGGCGACACTGCATTCACTGCCGGCCGCCTGGATGGCGTCCTGCGCGGTGAGCAGTTCGGTAAACAGTGACAGCTGTTGCTGGGTGGCCGGGTGCTGAAAGTCATCGGCACAGGCCAGGTGGGTCATCACCCGTGGCGGTTGCTGCACCACCGCGCAACGGGTCAGCCGTTGCCAGATGGCGGGCAGCTCGGTGCCCGCAAAACCCAGTCGGTGCATACCGGTGTCGATCTTCAGCCAGACCGACACGCGGCTGGCGTCATCAACCGGCGCCAGGGCCTCGAGGGCGGCCAGCTGGGCCTCGTGGTGGACCACCATATCCAGCCGATGCCGCTGAATCACCGCCAGTTCGTCGGCCTGAAAAAAGCCCTCGAGCAGCAGAATGGGCTGGCGGATGCCCGCCTCCCGCAGCTGCAGCGCCTCGTCGAGCGTGACCACGGCAAAGCCGTCCGCCGCCGTCAGGGCCTGCGCCACCGGCACCAGGCCGTGGCCGTAGGCATCGGCCTTGATGACCGCGTACTGTTTGGCGCCGGGGTCGGCGGTGTGGGCCCGTTGCAGATTGTGCCGCAGGGCATCGAGGTCAATGACGGCCTGCGCCGCCCGTGTCATAGGCTGGGCTTCATTAGGAATATCCGTCGTCATCGGAATAGATGTCGTGGATGAAATTTTCAAAGCGGGTGAACTGGCCGATGAAGGTCAGCCGGGTGGTGCCGATAGGCCCGTTACGCTGTTTGCCGATGATGATCTCGGCGGTGCCCTTGTCGGGGCTGTCTTCGTTGTAGACCTCGTCGCGATAGATAAAGGCGATGACGTCGGCGTCCTGCTCGATGGCGCCCGACTCGCGTAGATCCGACATCACCGGGCGTTTGTTGGGCCGCTGTTCCAGACTGCGATTGAGCTGCGAGAGCGCGATCACCGGCACCTCCAGTTCCTTGGCCAGGGCCTTGAGTGAGCGGGAAATCTCGGAGATTTCGTTGGTGCGGTTTTCGCTGGTGCCATGTACCTGCATCAACTGCAAATAGTCGATCACGATCAGCCCCAGTCCGTGTTCCCGGCTCAGGCGCCGGGCCCGGGCGCGCAGGTCATTGGGCGACAGCGCCGGGGTGTCATCGATAAACAGCGGCGCCTCGGCCAGAATGCCCACCGAGGAGGTCAGCCGCGGCCAATCCTCATCTTCCAGCTTGCCGGTGCGCATCCGGTGCTGGTCGATGCGGCCCAGTGACGACAGCAGGCGCATCGCCAGTTGCTCGCCGGGCATTTCCATACTGAACACCGCGGTCGGCACCCTGGCCTGGATCGCGGCATTTTCCGCGATGTTCATCGCGAAGCTGGTTTTGCCCATGGAGGGTCGACCGGCGACGATGATCAGGTCGCCCTTTTGCAGGCCGGAGGTCTTCTCGTCGAAATCGGTCCAGCCGGTGGGCACGCCGGTGATGGGGTTGTCCTGCTGAAAGAGCTCGTCGATGCGATCGACCGCCTTGACCAGCAGATCCTTGATCGCCACAAAGCCCTTCTGGGCCCGCGCGCCCTGCTCGGCAATCTTGAACACCTCGCGCTCGGCCTCGTCCAGCAGCTCCTCGGTGCTGCGCCCCTCTGTCTGATAGGCGCTGCCACAGATGCCATTGCCGACGGCAATCAGCTGGCGCAGTACCGAGCGATTGCGGACAATCTCGCAGTAGGCCTTGATGTTGGCCGCGCTGGGAGTGTTCTTGGCCAGGGTGCCCAGATAGGCCAGCCCGCCGGCCTCTTGCAGCAGGTCATTTTTGTCCAGCCACTCGGCTAGGGTCACCACATCGCAGGGGCTGCTGCGCGCCTGCAAGGCCGCGATGGCGCGGAAGATCAGCCGATGATCGCGGCGGTAAAAGTCCTCCTCCACCACCATGTCGGCGGCCTTGTCCCAGGCCTGGTTGTCCAGCATCAGGCCGCCCAGCACCGACTGCTCGGCCTCGATGGACTGGGGGGCAAGCTTCAGCGCCGAGGTGGCGGAATCGGTCATTTCGGAGGGATAGGCTAGTTCGTGCATGGTCTGCTCATGGTAACTGAATGCGTAAAAAAAGGGATGGCGCGATGGACCGAAACCCAAAAAAATCGCGCGTGGTTCGCTTGAGATGCGACTGTGCCGCCGCCCCAACGCAAAACGGCGGCGCTTTCTGCAAAGCACCGCCGTCTGGCGTGTCGGCCCCGAAACAGACCGGTCGATCAGGCTAGCCCCCGTGCAGGGGCTTGCTCGGGTGTCGCTATTCAGCGACGACGCTGAGCTTCACGACGGCGACCACATCACTGTGCAGCTCGATGTTGACGTCGTAGTCACCGATGTGGCGCAGCGCACCTTCGGGCAAACGGACTTCCGCCTTCGAGACTTCGATACCGGCCGCAGTAATCGCCTCAGCGATATCGTGGGTGCCGATCGAGCCGAACAGTTTGCCTTCATCACCGGCCTGCTGGGCGATGGTGATCTGCAAGGCCTCAAGGCTGAGCTTGCGAGTCTGGGCAATAGCCAGTTTCTCGGCGGCGACCTTTTCCAGCTCCGCGCGGCGTTCCTCAAACTTGGCCACATTGTCCTTGGTGGCGGACACGGCCTTGCCTTTCGGGATCAGGAAATTACGGCCGTAACCGGCTTTAACGTTGACCTGTTCACCCAGGTCCCCCAGGTTCTGCACTTTTTCCAACAGAATCACGTTCATTGCGCCTACCTCAATTCAATCTTACGTTAACAAAAAATTCACTGTTGTTGCGGGCCGATTCGCCGGCGAAAATCCGCCCAGGTATCAACCAAACCCAACACCGCGACCAAGGCCATCAGCTGCGGCAATACAAACAGCATCACCAGATACAATACGATCAACCAGGCCTTGTGCAGTTGCCGTTTGGCCACGATGGCGTGGATCAGCGCCAGCCCCTGCAACACATAAAGGCTCATGATCACGATCACGATCTCGCCGGCCATGTGGCTGAGCACGCCCAGCGGCAGCAGTGTGACGACGATGAACCCGAGCGACACCAGGGCGATGCGTTGTCCCATGCGCAACTCATAGAATTCGTCGCGAAAACCGCCCGGGTTGTACAGCTGTGCCTGCCAGCCCCGCGCCAGGTATAGACACATCACCGCGTTCAGGGTCATGCCCGCAGCCGCGATACCGGTCATGATCCTGGCGATACTGGCCAAAATCGCCACCACCGCCTCACGATCCGCCAGCGGCCCACCGGCCTCCATTGCGGGTTCAAACAGGGTGAGCAGTACCTGCTCCCACCATGCCGTCACATCACCCACCAGGGCATAGACAACCAGCACACCGACAATCCCGATCACCCCGGCCATGGTGGTGGCCAGGGTCAGGGAACGCGTCTCGCGCAGCACCCAGGCCAGGATCCACAACGGCAACCACAGCACCAGCAAAAATATGCTGCCGATCCAGGCATTACCCAGCGACATATAGGCCAGCAGGGCCACAAAGGCCGCGCTACCCAACATCACCAGCGCCCCGGGACGCACCCCCGAGCGCAGGGTGACCAGGGCCACCACCGCGCCACTGACCACACTCAGCGGTGGCAACATCATCGCCAGCACCGCGGTGCCGACGGCAACCAGGATCGCCTGACTCGGCCCACGCAGAATAAAAGCGGCCAGTGCCTTCATTTCATTCTGCCGGTGATCATTCTCATTTCATTCACCATCGACCATGCTGCCTGGCCAACGGCAGGACTGACATCAAATCTACTGATGTGAGTCGCTGTACGGCAACAGGGCCAACACACGGGCGCGCTTGATGCACGCCGTCAGCTGGCGCTGGTACTTGGCCTTGGTGCCGGTGATACGGCTGGGCACAATTTTGCCGGACTCCGAGACATAGGCCTTCAGGGTATTGAGATCCTTGTAGTCGATCTCTTTGATACCTTCCGCGGTAAAGCGGCAATATTTTCTACGACGATAAAAACGTGACATTCACTTATCCTCTCAACAATTCTGTTCGTTTCTGTTTACAGGTAACAGCGTGTACCGGCAACAGCCGTTTTAGGCCTCAGCGCCCAGCTCGTCTTCGGTATCCAAAGACTCGTCGGCATCCGGGGCGCTGTATTCCGCTTCCGGTTGAGGACGACGATCACGCGCCTCTTCTTCCTTGGAGCGTGCCAGCGGGGAGGGATCAGTGATGGCGGCTTTGGTCCGCATTACCATGCTGCGAATCACGGCATCGTTATAGCGGAAAGCGGTTTCGATTTCTTCCAGGGCCGTGGCGCCGCACTCGATATTCATCAGTACGTAATGGGCCTTGTGCACCTTGTTGATGGGATAGGCCAGATGGCGGCGACCCCAGTCTTCCAGGCGGTGAATGCTGCCACTGTCGGCTTCAATGATGGATTTGTACTTTTCGATCATGGTGGGAACCTGATCGCTCTGGTCAGGGTGGACCAGAAACACGATTTCGTAGTGTCTCACTAGCATTCCTTATGGTTAAAGCCCCCTGCGGTCCTCGAAGCGAGGCACACCACAGTGGAGCAAGGTTTGTTGCCCTTTCTAAAACGACAGGGGGCAACCTGAATTTTGAGCGGCGAATATTACAGAAGGAACGGGGTGATTGCAATGAATGCGATCACCCGGTGCTGCGCTGTCGCAGGGCCTCGAACAGGCACACCCCGGTGGCCACCGAGACATTCAGGCTTTCCACGCTGCCGGCCATGGGGATCTTGACCAGGAAATCACAGTGTTCCTTGGACAGGCGCCGCAGGCCCTGCCCCTCGGCGCCCATGACGATCGCCAATGGGCCCCTGAGATCGGTCTCATGCAGGGTTTGCTCGGCGTGGCCGTCCAGCCCCACCAACCAGATGCCGCGCTGTTTCAGATCCCGCAGGCAACGCGCCAGGTTGGTCACCTGCACGAAGGGCACGGTCTGGGCCGCGCCGCTGGCGACCTTGATGGCGACCGGGGTCAGACTGGCGGCACGATCCCGGGGGGCGATGACGGCCTGCACCCCGGCGGCGTCGGCGCTGCGCAGGCAGGCGCCGAGATTATGGGGGTCGGTCACGCCATCCAGGATCAACAGAAAGGGGGGCGCATCCAGCCTGTCCAGCAGGCCATCCAGTTCGGCCTCGGTATAGACCCGGGCCGGCTCGGCCCTCGCCACGACACCCTGATGGCGGCCATCCGGGGCCAGGGCATCCAGTTCCTGTTTGCCCACCGTATGCACGGTGACCCCGGCCGAGGCCGCCTGTTCGAGAAGCTCCGCCATGCGCTTGTCATGACGTTTGGTGTCCACCCAGATTTCCGTTACGCCCCCGGGAGAACGCTGCAACGCGGCCTGCACCGCGTGCAGACCGAACAGGTAATCGCTCATACCTCAGTTTTGGGTTTTGGCTTGCGGCGACGGCGGCGCTTTTTCTTCACCCCGGCCGGCTTGCCTTCCTCGCTAGACGGGGTGTCCTGCACGGCGGCTTCCGGCTGTGCTGGGGCCTTTGTCCTGCTGGCCTTTTTCTTCGCAGTCCTTTTCCGGGGCGGCGCATCGGCCGCTGCGCTGTCAGCCGACACGGTCGTCGCGGCCGATTTTTTGCCGCCCCATCGGGCCGATTTTTTGGCGGATTTTTTCGCCGGGCGCGAGGTGGAGAGCGCGGCACCCTCCTTGCTCAGCATCTCAAAATCGATCTTTTTGTCGTCCAGATCCACCCGCGCCACCCGCACCCGCACCGAGTCGCCCAGGCAATAGGAGGTGCGGCTGTGCTCACCGGTGAGGGTGTGCTTGGCCGCGTCAAAATGATAGTAGTCATTGCTCAGGGAGGTGATGTGCACCAGCCCCTCGACATAGATATCGGCCAGCTCCACGAACAGGCCGAAACCCAGCACCGAGGTGACAATACCGTCGAAGCTCTCGCCCACCTTGTCCATCATGTACTCGCACTTAAGCCAGTCGGTGACATCGCGGGTCGCCTCATCGGCGCGCCGCTCGGTGAGCGAACAGCGCTCACCCAGCTGCTGCATTTCCACATGGGTGTAATGAAAGGTTTTGGCCGCGCCGGCCCCGCCACCCACCAGCTTGTTCAGGGCCCGCTTCACGCGTTGCATGCCGCCTTTCTTGATCTGGTTGCCGGAACGCAGCACATGGCGAATCGCACGGTGCACCAGCAGGTCGGGATAACGGCGGATGGGCGAGGTGAAATGCGCATATTCTTCCAGGGCCAGGCCGAAATGGCCCTTGTTATCGGGGCTGTACACGGCCTGATTGAGACTGCGCAGCATCACGGTCTGGATCAGATGGGCATCGGGGCGTTCCCGCACCGACGCCAGCAGGGTCGCATAATGGTTGGCCTGGGGCTTGTCACCACCGGGCAGGTCCAGGCCCAGCTCGGACAGGAACTCACGCAGCGCGGTGAGTTTTTCGGCCTTGGGGGTCTCGTGGACGCGATACAGGGTGGGCATTTCATTGGCCGCCAGGAACTTGGCCGCCTCCACATTGGCCGAGATCATGCACTCCTCGATCATCTTGTGGGCATCGTTACGCACCAGCGGCACGATGCGATCGATCTTTTTACCCTCACCGAACACGATGGTGGTCTCGGTGGTCTCGAACTCAATCGCGCCCCGACGTTTGCGGCAACGGTCAAAGATGCAATACAGCTTGTGCAGGTTTTGCAGATGCGGCAACTGATCGGCATATTCTGCGCACAGGGCCTTGTCGCCCTCCAGCATCGCCGCGACCTGGTTGTAGGTGAGTCGCGCATGAGAGCGCATCAGACCCTCGAAGAAGCGATGGCTTTTGACCTTGCCATTGCTGCCGACGATCATCTCGCAGACCATGCACAGGCGATTGACCTTGGGGTTGATGGAGCACAGGCCGTTGGACAACACCTCCGGCAGCATGGGGATCACCCGGCCCGGGAAATAGACGGAATTGCCGCGCTCAACGGCCTCTTTGTCGAGCGCCGAGTTCACCGCCACGTAGTGCGACACGTCGGCAATGGCCACCAGCAGGCGCCATTCCTTGCCGTCCTTGCCATGGGGCTCGCAATACACCGCATCATCAAAGTCGCGCGCGTCCTCACCGTCGATGGTGACCAGCGGCAGCGCGCGGATATCTTCACGATCAGCCACTGCGGAGTCCGGCACCTCGGCCCTGAGGCCGCCGACCTCGTCGTCCACGGCATCCGGCCATGCATGCGGCAACTCATGGGAACGCACCGCAATATCGATCTCCATGCCCGGCGCCATGTGGTCGCCGACAATCTCGATCACCCGCCCCATGGGCTGACGGCGGCGCGTCGGCTGCTGCACCAGCTCGACCAATACAATCTGTCCGTGCCTGGCGTCACCGGCATTTTCCGGCAGCACCGCGATGTCATGCACCACGCGCTTGTTATCGGGGATCACGAAGGCCATGCCGCCTTCGAGCTGGAAGCGCCCCACCACCTGATGGGTGTTGCGTTCCAGCACCTCTACCACCACACCTTCGCGGCGACCGCGACGATCGATACCCGACACGCTGGCCACCACGCGATCACCGTGCATCAGGGCGCGCATCTCGCGGGCGGACATGAACAGGTCATCACTGCCGTCATCGGGGATCAGAAACCCGAAGCCATCGGGATGGGCCTGGATGCGACCGCGCACCAGGTCCATCTTCTCCAGTGGGCCGTAGCCGTCACGCCGGTTACGCACCACCTGGCCATCGCGCTCCATGGCGCGCAGACGTCGGGACAGGGCCTCGGTCTCATCCGCCTCATGCAGGCCGAGCACCTCGGCCAACTGCTGCCAGGTCATCGGCTCGCCCGCCTCGGCTAGCGTCTCAAGAATGAGTTCCCGGCTGGCGATCGGCTTATCGTATTTACGCGCCTCGCGCTCGGCATGGGGATCGCGGGCTGGTTTGGAGTGTTTTTTGGACATTTATTCTTATCTTTGAAGGTTGATTTGCAAGCGGTTCCAGGGTGAATCATCAGAATGATTCTTATGAGTAATGGTCGGGCAATACACGCTTAAGCAATGATAGCCAAACAGACTGGAACCGGTTCAGGATTTTCTGTCGCGGGAAGTATACGCGCTTTTGACCGGCAGAAGTCGTTTAACGCTTAATGAGGCCCATATATGGCCCATGTGAGGCCATAGAAACCGGCCATCGAGGCCCGCTACGACAGACAAGCCTGGCGCACCGCCGCCCTTCAACCGTCCGGAAGGGGTCCTGCGCAGACACCGTTATAGAATATTCAAATCGCCCTGTAAAAGGCCGACCGACGGGCCTCTGGCGAAGTATTTTCCAATCCATAAATGAGTCTGAAGGCGGGTTGCGGTCAGCCGGTTTTC
>JAVVEP010000052.1 GCA_032250735.1 Gammaproteobacteria bacterium | reverse complement strand
GCTTGACCTGGGTGGACGATTGCAGCGAGCGCTGAATCTGGTCGGCGGTGGAACTGCTGTAGGGGTTGACCGACTGGGTGGCATCGCCGAGCACCGTCTTGCGGCAGGAAAACAGCTTGCCCAGCACGGCGTACTGCACCGGTGTGTAGTCCTGCATCTCGTCGATCAGCAGGTGCTTCACCGCCGGGCGGGGGTTGCGGACGCCCTCCAGGCGCATCTTGAGATGGATGAGCGGAAACACATCGGCGTATTCGAGCTTGCCGCCCGCCGGCTTGAACAGCTCCGGCTGCCCCATCCACTCGAACAGGCCCTGATAGGCCTGGCGCAGGGTCATCGTGCGCACCATGCCGCGAATGGCTTCGCGCAACGATTGCCGCTCGTCGGTACGCAGATCGTAGTTGTAGTGAATACCAAGCTGGGTCTCGGTGGCCTTGACCAGCCGGGCGATGCGCTCGGTGAGCTTGACGCCGCGATGCTTTTGCCAGGTCTCGGCGAAGAACCAGTCGGGCACGATCTTGCGGCCGGTGCGCCATTCGGCAGCTTCAAAAGAGCGCTTTTCCAGTTCTTCGGCATAGCGATCGATCTGGCGCAGGAAATCCGGCGAGGCTTTGGCGACGATGCGCGCCTTGAGGGCCTCGTCGTTCTTCTCCAGAAGTTGCGCGGTTTGCTCGAAGAAGCTCTGGAAGCGGTACTGGTGGTCGAGCAGCTCGGCGGCCAGGTCCTCCATGCCGATCTCGGCCACCTGTTCTTCGCCCAGCTCCGGCAGCACGTTGCCGATGTAGTCGGCGAACACGCGGTTGGGCGAGATGATCAGGATGTCGTCGGAACTCAAGGTGTCCTTGAAGCGGTACAGCAGGTAGGCAATGCGGTGCAGCGCGATGGAGGTCTTGCCGGAGCCCGCCACGCCCTGGATGATCAAGGTGTGGGCGTCGTCGTTGCGGATGATGGCGTTCTGGTCGCGCTGGATGGTGGCGACGATGTGCTTCATGCCCTCGTCACCGCTGGCGCGGCTAAGCTCCTCCTGCAGCACGTCATCGACGATGTGCACGCCCGACTCGATCACGAACTCCATTTGCCCGTCGCGGATGCGGAACTGACGCTTGCGCGTCACCTGGCCCTCGACCTCGCCCGCCGGCGCCTGGTAGCGGGCCGGGCCGGTCTCGTAGTCGTAGAACATGGACGCAATGGGCGCACGCCAGTCATAGACCAGGGTTTCGTGCGCGGCCTCGTCGTGGAAATGGTGCACGCCGATGTAAATCGGTTCAGTTTTCGCTGCGCCGCTTTTGTGGAAATCGAAGCGGCCGAAGTAGGGCGAGCGCAGCAGCTTGTGCAGTTTTTGCTGCTGGGCCTGGAGCATCTCGGCGGAGTCGAGGGTCTGCTCGATGGTCTGGCGCACCGCAATCTTTTCGATGTGATCCATATCGCGCCGCGCCTCCCACAGGTATTCCTTGCGGGTCTGGATCTCCCGGGCGTAGTCGCCAAGGCGTGTATCGATAGCGCCAAGCGCATTGCGGATGCTCGCCTGACAATCTTCCAGGCGGGCCTTTTCTTCGGTTTCAACAGTACTCATGCGTGGTTCGTTTTCTCCATATTCATGCGGTGACGTTACATTTAAGTTAGCGTTGCGCTTGCACGTTTGAAACTCATCTGCTCTTTGTTGGGTTGTAGTTGCTTGTGGCGTTGCCACGGTAGCTGAATTTCTTAGAGTTTCCCTGATACGGCTTATCGGGCCATATTTAATAAGTTAAATTAATAACTGTTCTTGTGTTCAGGCACCCAAATCTTTATAATTCGCGGCGATGAATAATATCATCTCGATTTCCGTTGATTCAGAACGTTTTTTTTCTGTGATGTAACGGCTCTATCGTGTTACCTAATTAGCGCCACTTATTCTGTTCCCCTCTGCAGGTCGGACTTGTTTTGCTGCGCCATAATTATTTTTGATCAAAGGCCTATGCCTTCCCTTTTTACTCTGTTATCGCCCGACGTAATACGCAGCTATGCTGGGCGGGATGTTATATATGCTCGATGTTATCAAACGAAACTGGTTTTCCAATCTCCGTGGCGACATCCTGGCCGGGATCGTGGTTGCGCTGGCGCTGATCCCCGAGGCGATCGCCTTTTCCGTTATCGCCGGGGTCGACCCCAAGGTGGGGCTCTATGCCTCCTTCTGTATTGCGGTGGTGATCGCCTTTACCGGCGGTCGTGCCGGGATGATCTCCGGTGCCACCGGCGCGATGGCGTTGCTGATGGTCGTCCTGGTCAAGGAACATGGCCTGGAATATCTGCTTGCCGCCACCATCCTTACCGGGATCCTACAGATCATCGCCGGATATATCCGGCTGGGTTCGCTAATGCGCTTTGTCTCACGCTCGGTGGTGGTCGGCTTCGTAAATGCCTTGGCGATCCTGATCTTCATGGCCCAGTTGCCTGAACTGTTTTATGAAGGGGTCACATGGTATGTGTACGCCTTTACCCTGGGTGGCCTGGCGATCATCTATCTGCTGCCCATGGTTACCAAGGCCGTGCCCTCGCCATTGGTGACCATTGTGGTGCTGACGGTGTTCGCCATGGTGCTGAACGTGGATATTCGCACCGTTGGCGACATGGGCGAGCTGCCCGACACCCTGCCGATGTTCTTGCTACCGGATATTCCATTGAATCTGGAGACGCTGCTCATCATCCTGCCCTATGCGCTTTCCCTGACTGTGGTTGGTCTGTTGGAGTCGCTGATGACCGCCACCATCGTGGATGACCTCACCGATACCACCAGTAACAAGGATCGTGAGTGCAAGGGCCAGGGTGTGGCGAATATCGCCTCTGGCTTCATGGGCGGTATGGCAGGTTGCGCGATGATCGGCCAGTCGGTGATTAACATCAAATCCGGTGGGCGGACCCGTATGTCCTCGCTGATCTCGGGGATTGTGTTGATTCTGATGGTGGTCTTCCTCGACAAGTGGGTGGCGCAGATCCCGATGGCGGCGCTGGTGGCGGTGATGATCATGGTCGCTATCGGCACCTTCAACTGGGAGTCTCTGCGCAATCTCAAGGAGCATCCTCTTACAACCAATATAGTGATGGTCGCCACGGTATTAGTGGTGGTGCTTACCCACAATCTCGCCTATGGCGTACTGGTCGGGGTGTTGCTGGCGGCGATGTTCTTCGCCCGCAAGGTGGCCCAGTACAAGTACGTGGCCTCCGACCTGAGCGAGGATGGCAATACCCGCCGTTATCGCGTGGTGGGCCAGGTTTTCTTCGCTTCGGCCGATAAATTCATTGAGTCCTTTGACTTTGGTGAGGCCGTGGACAAGGTCGAGATCGATCTGTGCCAGGCCCACTTCTGGGACATCACCGCAGTCAATGCTCTGGACAAGGCGGTGATCAAGTTCCGCCGTAACGGCACCGAGGTAGAGTTGATCGGTATGAATGAGGCCAGCGCGACCATCGTCGATCGCTTCGCCATCCACGATAAACCGGATGCCGTCGAAAAACTGATGGGCGGTCATTAAGAGAAGACATGAAAATGAATAAAGTCATCGCCGCCATCGACGGCTCCCGTTCCTCCGGGTCCGTCTGCGACCACGCCGCCTGGGCCAGCCAGCGCCTGGGTGCACCCTTGGCGCTGCTGCATGTGGCACGTACCCTCCATGCTGACAAGGAGCCCGATTACAGTGGCAACCTCGTCGTCGGGAATCGCAAGCAATTGCTGGATGACATGGTCGAATTGGAGGAGCAGCGCAACCGCCTGCTGCGTGAGCAGGGCAAGGCCATACTCGCCGATGCCCTTGAACGGGTAAAGGGACAGGGGATTGAAGTGGTGGAACGTCTGCTGCGCCACGGCCGTATAACCGAGGTTCTGAACGATTTAGAGGGCGAAGCACGCCTCGTGGTGCTGGGCAAGCAGGGCAAGGATGGAGATATGGTCGAACGCCACGTGGGCAGCCACCTGGAAAGCCTGATCCGTATCCTGAAAACCCCACTCCTTATCGCACCACTGGAATATGTGCAGCCGCAAAGCTTCTTGATCGCCTATGACGGTAGTGCCAGCGCCGAGAAGGTTGTCGACAAGGTGGCGCAAAGCCCGTTACTCAAGGGGCTGCCCGTCCATCTGCTGATGGTGGCAGAAGGTAATGGCGGCAATCAGGTAAAAATGGAGCAGGCCGGGGATAAGCTGGCTGCGCAGGGTTTTGATGTCATTCCAGCCATCCGTAGCGGTGAGGTGTTGGATGTAATCTGCAACTACGCCGGTGAGCATGATATTCATCTGATGGCGATGGGGGCCTTTGGGCATTCTGTGTTGCGTCGCTTCTTTATCGGCAGCACCACCACCCGCATGGTCATGCAGGCACAAATACCGCTGCTAATCCTGCGCTGAGGACTATCTAGGGAAGGTCTGAATAAGCCCATCCTGGACCTCTCAGACCACGAAAACAAAAAATGTCATTTTTTGTTTTCTTCATTTTCAATGGCTTATCAGCCATTGAAAATGGCGGCACATTCATGTGCCGCGGAAGCTCTGACTTAATCAGAGCTTCCCTAGACAATCATGCCGATTTAGTTAGCGGGAAAATGGAATTTCCCGTAGCGAATTATTTATAAGCGGGAGTTACTGATGAACGTACGTAGTAGTGACATGTTCCACCAAGATGACAGTAAATTGTTCAGAAAGATGTCTGCCATGCTGGAGAAGGCGGATATCCAGATAAACGGCAACAGGCCATGGGATATTCAGCTCTATTCCCCCGAGGTACTGAGCAAAACCGCCCTGCTCGGCAATTTGGGCCTGGGCGAGGCTTATATGCGCGGGCAGTGGGATGTCGAGCAGCTGGACGAGTTTTTTAATCGCATACTTCAGGCTGGTCTGGACAAGGAGGTTGGTTCGGCGCGCATATGGCTACAGGATCTGCGTGCGCGTTTTCTGAACTTACAGACAGTACGCCGTGCCTGGCATGTGGGTGAGGCGCATTATGATCTGGGTAACGATTTTTATGCGGCAATGCTCGACCCGCGCATGACCTACACCTGTGGTTACTGGAAGGATGCCGACAACCTGGAAGAGGCGCAGGAAGCCAAGCTCGATATGATTTGTCGCAAACTCGAATTGAAACCCGGCATGAAGGTTCTGGATATCGGCTGTGGTTGGGGAAGTTTCATGGGCTATGCTGCAGAACACTACGGTGTCAGCTGCGATGGAGTAACCATTTCCAGAGAGCAAGCTGCATGGGCAAAAGAGCGCTATAAGGATCTGCCCTTGAATTTTCTGCTGCAAGACTACCGCGAGACCTATGGTCAATACGACCGAGTCGTCAGTGTCGGCATGTTCGAGCACGTTGGCCGAAAAAATTTGCGTGCTTTCATGGAAGTGGCCAAGCGCTGTCTTGCCGATCACGGCATGCTGCTGCTGCACACCATTGGCAAAAATGAAACGCATACCGCACCGGATCCGTGGATCGACAAATACATCTTTCCCAACGGGGATCTGCCGGCCCTGACCCAGATCACCCGGGCGGCGGAAGGGTTGCTGGTGCTGGAAGACCTGCACAATTTCGGCGTGGACTATGACAAAACCCTGATGGCCTGGTATGCGAATTTCGAGGCCGCATGGCCACAATTCAGCGACAAAATGGACCAGACCTTTTATCGTATGTGGCGTTATTATCTATTGAGCTGTGCCGGTGCGTTTCGTGCCCGAGATATTCAGTTGTGGCAGTTCGTTTATTCCAGGCGAGGTGTGCTTGGTGGCTATCGTCGCCCTGTGTAACCAGAATCATTTGAGGATGCCCTGATTAAGTGCCTTTTCGTCACTCCGGTGAAGGCCGCAGTCCAGTAAAATCAGATAGTTTCTGGATTATTCGCTTCGCTCACCCTGCGGGCCGCCTTTGGCGTTCAACGGACTACGTGCGTATGTTCCGGCATTCGCCGGTATGACTTATTCAGAGGTTCCTTAAAGATTCTCTGATTTAACCGTCGATTCGCGCATAATATGCTCTATTGTTCAAGCCGCCAGGAGCCCACCCGCATGCGCCAGCAGGCCTTTGCCGATGAAGCCTTCGTACGCTACCGCCAGCAGACATGTCGGGAACAGTTTTTGCGGATGGAAACGGTGATCCCCTGACAGGAGCTGTGCGTGGTCATCGAGCCGTTCTATCCCAGGCCCGAAGGGGCGGGATGGCTGCCGGTGGGGCTGGAGCGCATGTTGCGGATTCACTTTCTGGAACACTGGTTCAACCTGTCGGATTCGGCGATGGAAGAAGCTTTGTAGGATTCGCGGGCCATGCGTCGCTTTGTCGGCATCGATCTGGGCCGGGAGTCTGTACCGGACGAGACCACCATTCTCAAGTTCCGCCACCTGCGGGAGGCCCATAACCTGGGGCAGTGCCTGTTCGAATTGTCCAGCCAGTATTTGCAGGAGAATGGGCTGAAGGTCAGCACCGGCACCATTACGCCACCATCATCAGCGCGCCCAGCCCGACCAGGAAACGCGACAAGCAGCGGGATCCCGAGATGCACCAGACCCGGAAGGGCAACCAATGGTACTTCGGCATGAAGGCGCACATCGGAGTGGACAGCAAGAACCGGATGATCCACGCCGTGGCGGCCAATGTACACGACAGCCAGATGTTGCCAGACTTGTTGCACGGGGAGAAGACACAGGTCTGGGGGGGGGTGGCTTGGGCGAGGCGCTGTTCTAGCCGCAGATGCTCTGGTTGCTCAATGGCCCACTGCGGGGAACTGCCTGCTGAGAGCCGCCAGTCACCCTATGTCCGCGACTGGTTACGCCGCGATGTGGTTGCGGGACTGGCGTTTCTTGCTGCTGGTGCCGGCTCCGGCGGTGGCACCGTTTAGTGAATAAAACTCGGTATTTTCGTCTATTTAGTTATGGAAACTGTGCAAAAGTCCCTCCCTGGACTTTTGCAGAGTTGGAGAGCGCAGCTCGTGTCCGTGCTTTCCCACGCGCTTCAATCACTTACATGATTGGCGCGGCGGGGCGTCCTGCCCCGCACGGAAGCTCTGCACACTTATGCAGAGCTTCCTTATATCATTTCGTTCAATGTTTCGGTCTGGCACGACCGCCCGGTAATGGGGATAATGCCCACCATGTTAAGTCCGTTAGCTGTTTTTTCGTAATGGCAACCGCGTTACACCGACTCCGCCTCGAAGCAGTGACCCATACCTTGCTCGCCAGTGGCGCGCGGCATGTGGCCGATCTCGGCTGTGGTTGTGGTGAACTCCTGCAATGTCTGCGTGAACACGACCAGTGCAACCGACTTATCGGTATCGACATCGATGCCGCGGCACTGGCGCATGCCCGCAACCGCCTGATGCTGGACCTGTTGCAGCCCGACGAGCGCCTGCAGGTGTCTCTGGGCTCCTTTGAGGAAACTGACTGGGCTACGATGGATATCGACGCCGCCGTGCTGCTGGAAACCATCGAGCATATTGATCCCGGCCGGCTGTCGCGCGTGGAGCGGGCGCTGTTCGGCCGCATCATGCCCGCGCTGGTCTTTATCACCACGCCGAACAGGGAGTGCAATTCCTTGCATGGACTGGCGCCCGGCGCGCGCCGACATCCCGGCCACCGTTTCGAATGGACCCGCGCGCAGTTTCGGGCGTGGTGCGGCGGCGTGGCCGAGCGCCACGGTTACGGCGTTTGCTATCGGGATATCGGTCCTTCCGATCGTGTTTACGGCAGTTCGACACAAATGGCCTGTTTCAAGCGCGTTGCAACGAGACAGCCAGGATAGGGCATGCCTACAAAGATTTTTCCTCAAGAAGGCTACTTGCAAGTGTAACCTGGATACCAAAATGCGTCATTGCCCGGCCGCTACCTTGTTCATCAGGACAACGCGTTCGTCGATCGTCTCCACGGCAAACCCGAGTTCACGCCCCAGCCACTCGAAGGTGTCGGCGTGGTAAAAGCTGACGTGGGTGGGATCGCCCTTGTAGCCCCAGCCACGAAACGCCGCCGCTTCGGGATCGGGCACCTTCCATGTCATCACCCCCAGCCAGCCGCCCGGGCGCACCCGCGCCGCCAGTTGCGGCCAGGCCGCGCCCGGATCGCAAAAATGCTCCACCACCTCGGTGCAGGTGACAAAATCGTATTCGCGCGCCAGCAAGGTGTCATCCGGCGCATAGAGCGGATCGAAATCGTGCATCACCATGCCCGCCTCGCGCAGCATGCCGCTCAGGGTCGGCCCGGGACCGCAACCGTAATCCAGACCGACCATCCCCGGTTGCAGCCGCGCCAGTAGCGGTTCGGCGAGCCGGTTCAAAAAGGCCCGGTAACGGGGATCGGCCGGGTCATTGTGATGTAGATCATAATTGGCCCGTTCCGCCTCAGGCGGCAGATGACTGGCGGGATCGGCACTGATCAGCTCGCACTGCGGGCAGTGGTAAAAACGCCGACGCCGATCCGCGCACAAGAAATCGGAGGGATGACGGCATAAGGGGCAGGCGATGGGATCGGCAGACAGGGCAGCATTGTTTTTCACGCGCGCCAGTTTACCATTGCCTGGCGCGGGCCGCCGTGGCGCTGTACACCGATCGGTAAACCCCCTGGTGCCCGCCACGGGGCGCTGACTTCGCGAACTCAACCTGATCGTGAGCCGCAAGGTCGAGCTAACGCACCGCGAGGGTCATCGTCATGCTGTGTGATTCTCCCGCCTTGAGGGTATAGGCGTTATCCAGCGCATTGGCCGCCTCGACGCAGACCATGTGCGCGTACTGATCGTCGGGCATGTCGGCAAAACCTCTGGCGCCTTCGGGGCCCGGGTTCCAGACGACCGTGCTGGCGCTATTGGTCTTCTGCATCACGATCTGGCGCTGGTTGCTGCTGTCTTCGAGGATTACCTGATCGGGGTGATCGACGAACACGCACTCCATCGGCGTCGTCACCGACAGTGGGCCTGTCTGGGTGAACCGCTGGCCGTCATGCAGTTTGTCGATATACGTGGCCCCGTCCAGGCCCTCGAGCGTCAGTCCGTCGGCATTGGCGACCCGGAAATAGGTGTGAAACGCCTCGGAGACCACCCAGTCGCGATTGCTGCGGTTCTCGCCGATCAGTTCCATAGTGAGCTTTTCACCGAGCGTGACCACCAGTTTCAACACAAACGGCAGCGGCCAGGCCTGGCGAATCGAATCATTGGGTTCCAGCTGCAGCACCACTTCGGTGGCATCGTTGTCGACACTGCGTACCGAGGCCACCTCCCAGAGTTCGTAACGGGCCACGCCGTGGCCTTTTTTGGCCGCGTCGGTCGGGTCCGCGCCCATGGTGTCGGGATCATACGGACCAAACCACGGCCAGCAGATCGGCACGCCGCCGCGTACCGGCTTGCTGCCATCATACACGGCCGTCTCGCTGAGCCAGATCACCTCCTCGCCGCCGGTGGGCCGGTAACCGAGCAGCGTGCCGCCATGGGTGGTCAGGGTGGCCGCGCCGTGGCGGTTGTTCAGCTCGATCATGATTAACTGATCGTTTTGATAGAAGCGCACATCGGGATGGGAAAAACGGTGTTTGAGATCATCCAGCACGGGTAAGACTCCTTGGTGAGTAAAGATAAAAAATGATCGGTGAAACAAAACGGTATGCTACTGATGCAGCGGCCACATTGGGATCACGGCAGGCTTATCTCGGATCGCCGTCGTGGATGACCACACTGGGCGCGGGCGCGACCCCCATTTTGTAGACATTCCATTCCCTATCTGTGGGCGGCAGTACATCATCGCAGGTGATTTCGTAGGCGAGATGACCATCGAGCCGGCTGATACGCCAGGACTGATAGCTATTGGAGTAGGAAATAGCGGGGTTTCTGGCTGCCTTGCCATCGGCGCGGTCCCAGGCCATTTTGCCATTCCAGTAACCCGGACTGGAAACGGTGCCGGACTCAGATTTGGTGGGCGGGGCTTCGGAAGGCACATACAGGCCATCAACCTCGGGCAGGCCCGATCCGGTTAGTTCAATAAACAGTGTGTTGGGTTCAGATTGTGATGGTTCGCTCATACGTTCTCTCGTTTCTTGTTAGTAACCTGGGCGGGAGCGTTTGCGTGGCTCGTGTTCTCAAGTCTCAGGGTGGGGGGTAATGCTACATCATCCCCATCTCGTTCATGTCCGGCGCCGGCGTCGCCGCAGCGTCATCCGGCAGGTCGGCCACCATCGCTTCGGTGGTGATCATCAGGCCGGCAATCGACGCGGCGTTTTGCAGCGCGGTGCGGGTGACCTTGGTCGGGTCCAGGATGCCCATGGCGATCATGTCGCCGTACTCTCCGGTGGCGGCGTTGTAACCGTAGTTACCCTTGCCTTCGATAACCTTGTTGATAACCACGGACGGCTCGTCACCGGCATTGGAGACGATCTGGCGCAGCGGCTCTTCCATGGCGCGGCGCGCGGTCTGGATGCCGATGTCCTGATC
>JAVVEP010000051.1 GCA_032250735.1 Gammaproteobacteria bacterium | reverse complement strand
TGTGTTGCTTTAGCCCCATCAAGCCATGCAGGGTTTATAATACAAGGGCGCAATATCCGAAGGGCATTGCGCCGCATGAAGTACCTCCCAAAGCAGAGTCATTTTGATTGACGATGACCAATGTCTCGCAGAGCAATCTTTTAGAGTTGACCTTGCGCCACGCATTGGCCAGGGATTTGTGCAGGCTTTTATAAAGGCGCGCTACGCGGGTGCTTTTCTCTGACGGCGGACATACGGCGCAATGCCCTTCGGTTATTGCGCCCTACGGGCTCAGTGTGTAGGGCGCAATAACCGAAGGGCATTGCGCCGCATGAAATACCTGCCAATGCAGCATCGTTGATAAATCCCTGTGATTATCAAACATCGCTGGCGCAGCGAAACCCGACATCCTCGCTTTCCATTTCCGGTTCGGAGAACTGGCGTGTCGCGCCGCGAAAAAAATAACTGATGGCGTAATGCCCGACACCGCCGCCGCCACCGCGAACCACCCGATTGCGTTTTCCGAAGGCCTCCGTCTGATACGTTGAGCCGGCATACGGTTCATACCAGTCGGCCACCCACTCCCACACATTGCCCGCCAGGTCATAGGCGCCATAGGGGGATTTGTTTTGCGGATAGGAACCAATGGGCGCCATGCCCTCGTCCCACTCGCCGTCATCACCGGTGTTGGTGATCGTCGGATCCCACTCATTACCCCACGGGTATTCCAGGCCATCCGGGCCGCGGGCCGCCTTCTCCCACTCGGCCTCGGTGGGCAGACGCGTCTGGCGCCAGGCGCAGAATTCCTTGGCCGCAAACCAGTTGACGCCAGTCACGGGGTAGCGATCCTGACGCTGCTGCTGTTCCAGTATCGCCGCCAGCAGTGCGGGCCTTTGCATGTCGCGCGTATCCAGGTCCAGCGCAAACACATCGGTCGCCAGCTTGCGCAGCTTCTCCACCTCCAGGCCGCTCAGCTGGTCTTCCGCAATCGCGTAGCCGTTGCTCATCCAGGCATGGGGCAGCATGCGCCGGGTGCTCAGGATATAGGCCTTGAACTGTTGATTGCTCACCTCATAGGTGTCGATCCTGAACGCCGCCAGATGCAGCTTTTTTTGCGGGTGCTCATCGACAAACAGCGGGGCGGGAAAACCGTATTGCTGGCGCATGGCGAGATCGTCTTCACGATCACTGCCGCGAATAAACTCCCCGGCGGGCACCAGCACCTGCGGCACGTTAATGGCTAGCGGATTTTTATCTCCAGGCGCTGATGCGGTAGTTATGCTTTTATCTTCACATCCCATTTGCAGCAAGGTGCTTAGCAGGATTAAAAAATAATATTTTTTCACCTTAGCTCGCTGCTGTCCCGTTAACTTTTTTCCGTCATTCCGGCGCAGGCCGGAATCCAGAATGTCGTTGAAACCACTGGATTCCGGCCTGCGCCGGAATGACGGAAGGGTATTATTGGTTTTCATGTCTCTAGTACCTCAAAACAATCTAATCGCTAAGCATTTTGCCCGTTGAACAGCGATGCACTTCAAGTTATCGGGACAGCACTGACCTTAGCCATTCTTTTCTCTTTACCCTTTCACCTTTACTCTGCATTTTTCGCACAACGAAACCCAAAGCTGTCATTTTTCACCTTGATGGCAAAAAAGGAGCGATTGAAGACCGGGGCGGAAATGCCGCACTTGTAAAAGGAACAGTCAAACCAGGAACCGCCCTTGAGGGTTTTATAGCGCTCGCCATAACTCTCCGAGGCGGTCTGATTGCCGGGGTAGGCCTGGTACCAGGAGTCCGTCCATTCCCAGACATTGCCCGACATATCATGCACGCCGTACGGGCTCTGGCCGGTCTCGAAGGCCCCCACCGGGGTGGTGTCACCGAACTGGCCGATCTCCTGCCAGCGCACCGGGGTATTGGCGCGGTCGGTGGCAAATTCATTGCCCCACGGAAACATGCGGCCGTCGGTGCCGCGGGCGGCCTTTTCCCATTCCGCATCGGTGGGCAGGCGCTTGCCCGCCCATGCGCAGTAGTCCCTGGCGTTTTCCCAGTTGACGTAGACCACGGGATGATCGGCCTTGCCCGGCGGATAGGTGCGGTTGCGCCAGTGGCCGGGCGAGCGGCCCGCCGTGGCGTCGTTGAATTTTTTATATTGCAGATTGGTCACTTCGTAGCGGTCGATGTAGTAGGCCGGCAGGCTCACACGGTGTTCCGGCCCCTCGTCGGGCAACCGGTCATCGCTGCCCATGATAAATTCCCCGGCGGGGATCAACACCATCTCGTTGGGCGCGTCACCCAGCCGCGAGCCCTTGGGGTACAGCGGAAAACGCATCCCGTAATCCGCGGGGCGATTGGCCACCACCGCGCGCCTCGGCGCATCCAGCCGGGTCGAGACCGGCGGTGCATCGCTACTACCGGCATCGGCCAGATGCCGGCTGGGCGCCGTACTCGGCCGGGCGCTGTCATGACAGCTCTGGCACTTGCCCAGACTCACGGTCAGCACCGCCTGGAGTTCTGCCTTGTCATCGTGGCAGCGGATGCACTGCTGCTGCGAGTGCACATACTCGCCCTCACCCGCCACCGCCTCGGCCGCGACGCTGGCGGGCAGCAGGGTAAACAGCGTGAAAGCCAGCATAAACACCGGCGCATAACCCAGAGTAGCGGCCCCGGCGAGGCGGCGTACAAAGGTCTGTAGCAAAGACAGAGGAAATATCGACGGGCGGAGAGGAAACGGACGAGACATCATGGTAATAGGTATGGATTGGCGAAATAGGGCGATGATACCACAGCGGCCACTCAGCCCCGCGCCGTCCAGTGCAGGACCAGGCCCGGCTCATCCGCCGCGGCCGCCGCCTCCTGGGCGACCCACAGGCCGGCCACCGCCAGCAGTTGCCCATCGGCATACAGCAGGGGGATGCGGTCCCGCCGCCACGGCGGGATGCCCGCCTCCTGAAACAGCTTTTTCAGGGCATGATGCCCGGCGCGCCCGGCCGGCCGCAGCTGCTCGCCCCCCTGACGGAAGCGGATCTCGAGCCGACGCCGCTCCAGCGCCGCCAGGGCGATGCCCTGCCCCTGCACCGGTTCCGCGTGTAACTCGCCCAATAGCTCGCCCATCAGCCCGCCCGAGGCAGTAGCCGGGATCGACAGCCGCTGACGTCCGTCCCACGGCAAGCACCGCCCGGCATCGTGCGCGGTCAGGGGCCGATCGAAAAACAGCGCATCGCGGTAACGGCGGGCCTCGCCCCCCACCCAGCTGACCACCGGCTCGCTGTCCACCCCGGCACCCACCACCTCCTCCCAGATGCACTGCAACTGGGCCGCCGAGGGCGTCGGCAGGTCCCGGTCACGACACCACTGGTGCAGGAGATTGCGCGCCCGCACCTCGCCTAGGGCCTGCAAACCGGACACCGGGAGCGCGCCCTCCTCCTTGTCTTCCTTCACGCCTTCCTTGCCCCCGCCCCGCAGCAGCGCCAGATCCTCCCTGGCCGTCGTCACCAGCAGATCCGCCGCCTCGCCACACAGCCGCGCCGCACGCGACAGGGTCGAGGCCGCCGCCGGATAGCGGGACTTCAGCCGCGGCAGGATCTCGTGGCGCAGGAAATTGCGCTCGAAGCGGGTATCGCTATTACTCTCGTCATCGATCCACGACAGCCCGGCCTGCCGCGCAAGCTCGTGCAGCGCATCGCGCGCATAGCCCAGCAGGGGACGCGCGTGCCAGCCCTGGGCAAAGGCCGAATACTCCGGCATCGCCGCCAGCCCTCGCGGCCCCGCGCCACGCAACAGCTGAATCAGCAGGGTCTCGGCCTGGTCATCCTGATGGTGGGCCGTCAGCAGGCAATCACCCGCCCGCATCGATGCCGCAAAGGCCTGATAACGCAGCTCGCGGGCCGTGGCCTCCGGACTCTCACCGGGCCGGGGCGTGGCATCCACACGCCGATCGACCAGCGCCACTCCCAGGGCCTCACATTGGGCCGCGCAGTGCGCCGACCAGTCATCCGCCCGCGCACTGAGACCGTGATTGACATGCAGCGCCACCAGCTCCCGCCCCTCAAACCGCTCCCGCATCGCCGCCGCCGCGTGCAGCAACACATGCGAATCCAGCCCCCCGCTGTACGCCACCACGAAGCGATTGACCCGGGCAAAAAACGGCAGACCTGTGAGCGGCAAGGTAAACATCCGCACAGTGTACCAGCCGCCAAAAAACCGAGATAGCAGACCGGGCCGCTGCTGAACACATCGAAAAGATCATCGCGATTGAACGACTGCTGGCGCAGCCCCCCACCGGCGAAGCCGGCAAAATAGCCGTCAACGAGGCCTGTCGACACCTGGCGAACACAGGCGGACGGCATTCCCTGCGGTAAACGATCGGAAAAGTGATAAAGTGGCGGTTGAACCGGCTGCCCATGAGTGAGGCAAATCGGAGTGGTGCGCAAAATGCCGCCCATTTTATGGTTCGCGGGCAGTGGTTCACAGGCAATCACCAGGCGGTGTCAGACTTTCACCGCATGCTGTATTCATGTGGCCTCCCGAACCCAATAGAACATAACAACAAATCAACAACGGGCGTCATCCCAAATGCTGGGGAAAGGTTGCAGGAAAAAGCTGTTGGGTTAGCCAACCGCTAGCACCTTAAGCTTGCCGCAACACCTAAAACAACAACCCGGTGCGAAAAAAACCACTGAATAACGAGAACACGAACTACATGTCCCAACTCGAACACATCGAAGCCATCGAAAAACGCCTATGGAGCGCCGCCGACAACCTGCGCGCCAACTCCAACTACGCCAGCAATGAATATTTTTTACCGGTCATGGGTCTGGTATTCCTGCGCCACGCCTACAGCCGCTATCTCACGGTCAAGGAGCAGATCGAACCAACCCTGCCCAGCCGCGGTGGCAAGACGCGCGCGCTCACCAAGGAAGACTTCTCGCAAAAAGGCGCGATCTTCCTGCAACCGAAAGCCCAGTTCGATACACTGGTATCACTGCCGGATTCCGTGGACCGTGCCAAAGCCATCATCGAGGCGATGGAGTCCATCGAAAAGGATTACGAAAACCTGCGCGGCGTGTTGCCAAAGGGCGAATACCAGGAGCTGGACAACCAGGTACTCGGCCAGTTGCTACGCACCCTCAACCCGGAAGAGTTGAACAGAGTCAAAGGTGATGTCTTCGGCCGCATCTACGAATATTTCCTCACCCAGTTCGCCAACCAGGGTGCCCACGACGGCGGTGAGTTCTTCACCCCCATCTCGCTGGTCTCGCTCATCGCCCATGTGCTTGACCCGGTCAAGGGCACGGTGCTGGACCCGGCCTGCGGCTCCGGCGGCATGTTCGTACAGAGCGCGCGCATCGTCGAAGAGCACGGCGACAGCCCCACGGAAAAACTCACCTTCCGTGGTCTGGAGAAAAACGCCACCACCATCCGCCTGGCCAAGATGAACCTCGCCGTGCACGGCCTGGAAGGCGACATACAAAAGGCCATCACCTACTACGAAGACCCGCACGAACTGGTGGGCAAGGCCGACTACGTGATGGCCAACCCGCCCTTCAACGTCGACGAGATCGATGCCGACAAGGTCAAGTCCGACCCGCGCCTGCCCTTCGGCCTGCCCGGCGTCAACAAAAAGGAAAAGGTCAGCAACGGCAACTATGTATGGATCAGCTATTTCTACAGCTACCTGAGCGAAAAGGGCAAAGCCGGTTTTGTCATGTCCTCGCAGGCCTCCAGCGCCGGCGGCGGTGAGGCGAAGGTGCGACAGAAGCTGGTGGAAACCGGCGACGTCGATATCATGGTCGCCATCCGCTCCAACTTCTTCTACACCCGCACTGTGCCTTGCGAGCTGTGGTTTCTCAACCGAAAGAAATCCCCTCTCCCTCAGGGAAAACAACAATCCTCCCCCTCTACCCCCCGGGGAGAGGGCCGGGGTGAGGGGCATAAAACACGGGGGAAAGGCACCGTCCTGATGCTTGACGCGCGCAACGTCTACCGCAAGGTCACGCGCAAGATCTATGACTTTTCCCCCGAGCAACAACAAAACCTGCAAGCCATCGTCTGGCTCTATCGCGGCGAGAGCGACAGGTATCTGGAGCTGATATCCCACTATCTGGGCCAGGTAGTCGATGAAGCCCAGGCCTGCATGGAATGGGAAGAAGATGGAGAAACCGCTCAGCCGCTGCCGGACTACCTGGCGGCTATTCATAATCTGCGCAAAACGCTAGCACCGCTGTTGAAAGATTTACCCCCTCTCCCCCAGGGAAAACAATCTTCCTCCCCCTCGCCCCTTGGGGGAGAGGGTCGGGGTGAGGGGGCGATCTCCGAGGCACTCCACGAATTCGACAAGGAAGCCAAACTCTTTGTAAAAGACATCGCCCGCTTTCACCAGCGCGCAGACGAGGCGCTACACCAGTGGGAAAGCACGCCCGACACCAACACCGCACTGGTCAAACTGACCCGACAGTTTGAACCCCTGGCCGAGACCAGCCGCGACCTCATCAAACAGACCGATCTCATCTACAAACTCGCCACCCGCCTCATCGATGAACTCACATCCTCCCCTCTCCCTCAGGGAGAGCACCCCGATGGGCATAAAGGGCCGGGGGTGAGGGTAAACAACCGCGACCTCACCCGCGCCCGCAAGGCCGCCGATGAAGCCCGCCAATCCGCCGTCGAACAACTCAAACAGGTGCGCTACTTCTGGAAACAGGCCCACTGGCTCACCGACCGCTTCCCCGAAGCCAAACTGCGCGACGTCGAAGGGCTGGTCAAGTTGGTGGATATAAAGGAGATCGAAGCCAACGACTGGAGCCTCACCCCCGGCCGCTACGTCGGCGTCGCACCAGAAGAAGTAGACGAAGACTTCGACTTCGAGGAAACCCTGCGCGAAATCCACGTCGAGCTGGAAGACCTCAACGCCGAAGCCGTCACGCTGTCCGCGACTATTAAAAGGAATTTTGAGGAGTTGGGGGTATGAGCTGGCCTATGCGCCCTGTAAATGAGTTGTGCGAACTGGCTGTCGATTGCGTGAATAAAACTGCGCCAATAGTTGAGTATGAAACCGAGTATAAAATGATACGCACAACCAACGTGAAGAACGGCTTCATTGATCTGGATGAAGTACGTTATGTTACGGAGGAGGTTTTTCAGAAGTGGACTAGACGCTCTAAACCACAGTACGGGGACGTAATACTGACCCGTGAAGCGCCAGTTGGTGAGGTTGGTCGGTTTACTTCCGATGATGACAAGGTCTTCTTAGGTCAACGCCTGTTTCATTACCGACCTAATACTGAAAAGCTCGACTGGAACTTTTTGGCATATGTACTCCAATCACCTCCTGTTCAAGGACGATACAAAGGCATGGGATTTGGCGCGACAGTTGACCATGTCAGAGTAGGTGATGCTGAACGGCTACCAATTCCATGCCCTCCACTAGATGTGCAGAAAAAAATCGGAGGCATCCTCTCCGCCTACGACGACCTGATCGAAAACAACCGCCGCCGAATCCAGTTGCTGGAACAGTCCGCCCGACTGCTCTACAAGGAATGGTTCGTCCACCTCCGATTCCCCGGCCACGAGCACGTCAAAATCAAAGACGGCGTGCCGGAGGGGTGGGAGAAGAAAATGCTCGGTGACTTATGTAAAGAGATCAGAGAGTCAGTATCGCCAGATACTCTCGAACCGGATACGCCGTACATCGGGCTCGAACACATACCGCGACGCTCGATTTCCCTAAGCGAGTGGGGTACGGTTGAGCAGGTCACAAGTAGCAAGCATCGGTTCCGTGAAAACGAAATATTGTTCGGAAAGATTCGTCCGTACTTTCATAAAGTAGGAGTCGCATTCACCGATGGGGCAGCCTCGTCAGACGCTATCGTTATCCGCCCATTAAAGGATGTGTTATTGCCACTCGTCTTGATGACAGTGTCAAGTGATGGCTTTGTTGCCGTGACAGCGCAGGCAATGAAAGAAGGCTCAAAAATGCCACGGGCTGATTGGAAGCAAATGCAACAGTATAGTGTTCCACTGCCGCCAGACAGCCTATTAAAAATGTTCAATAGCCTCATTGAGCCAATAGCCAGCCAACTTAAAGTGCTTAGCTTTAACAATCGGAAACTAACAAAGGCCCGCGACCTGCTACTGCCGCGACTTATGAATGGGGAGGTGTCGGTATGAGTATGGAGACAAACTTGGCTGGTAGATTGCGCAACACATCGTTGCCTGCTAGTCACGGATTGATGCCGCTCTTCGAGGCAGTAGCAAATTCTATTCATGCAACGGAAGATGTTGGTCTATCACCAAGTGGTGCTCATATTAAGGTTTATATTATTAGAGAGCCACAGATCTCGCTAAATCTGGTTAAAGGTGTTCGAAAAAGAGGCCCAGAGGCTGGTGGGGATGTTATCGGATTCAAGATCATCGATAATGGAATAGGTTTCACTGACGCAAATGTTGCGTCGTTTCGGACGTTGGATTCAGACTATAAAGCAAGCAAAGGCGGCCGTGGAGTCGGCAGACTGCTTTGGCTTAAGGCCTTTAGGAAGGCAGCCATCGACAGTGTGTTTGTCGACGGTGAGAATAATCTGATGAGAAGGTCATTTTCGTTTTCCGCGCCATCTGGTGTCCAGGATGAAGCATTATCGAAGATCAATAATGAGGAAAGAGCTACATGCGTGCACTTAGATGGATTTGAAAAGAAGTATCGTGATGCCTCGCCGAAGACCTCGATACCTATTGCAAATAGTCTATTCGAGCATTGTCTGTGGTATTTCGTGAGGAGTGGCGGCGCACCGAAGATATTAGTTATTGATGGCGATGTAGCAGTTGATTTGGATTCCATCTACGAAGAGCATATGGTCTCCTCTGCGGAAACTGAGGCGGTGTCACTAAAGGGGGTCGAATTCGAACTCACTCATATCAAATTGCGCGCGACCTCAAACAAACAACATATGGCCGCTTACTGCGCCGCTAACCGTGTTGTTCAAGAGGAAAATTTGAGAGGGCGGATTCCTGGATTATTCGGAGTGCTGTCGGATGATCAAGGCACTTTTACATATCAATGCTTCGTTAATTCCTCATTCCTTGATGAAAATGTTCGTTCAGAACGAACAGGTTTTGATCTTGATGAAAAGCCTTTGGAAATGTTCGCGGATACTGACATTGCACTTGAAGATTTACGGTCTTTAGTGAACTTGCGTGCGGCAAGCCATTTATCAGGGTACCTGGAGACCAACAAGCAGCGCGGAAAGGATCGGATAGACGGTTTTGTTTCAAGTCAGGCGCCAAGGTACCGCCCTATCTTGTCTCGAATACCTGATGATCAATTGAATATTGACCCGGATATCACAGATAAGGAACTTGATATTGTCCTGCACAAGCACCTGTCGGAGTTTGAGCGCCAGATCCTCGCTGACGGGCATGAACTTATGCGGCCTGGAAATGATGAGATCAAGGATGACTACTCTGAGCGATTACAAGAATATCTAGCGCGGGTTGAAGATATCAAAAAATCCGATCTGGCAAATTATGTATCGCATAGGAAGGTGGTTATTGATCTTCTCCAGAAAGCGATTGAGCGAAATGCTGATGGTAGATATGTTCGCGAAGATCGGATTCACCAGCTCATTATGCCAATGCGTATAGACACCAATGATGTGGCCTCGATAGAGGCAAATCTTTGGCTTATTGACGAGCGACTTGCGTTCCATGATTACTTGGCATCTGACAAGACATTAAATTCATTACCAATTACGGGATCAACTGAAACAAAAGAGCCCGACATGTGTTGTCTTCAGGTTTTTGACAACCCAATTCTTGTTACAGAAAAAAGCCAATCACCTTTTGCATCATTGACAGTCATCGAAATAAAAAGACCAATGCGGAACGATGCAAGCGAGGGGGAGGAAAAAGATCCTGTCGAGCAAGCGCTCGGATATCTGAGGCGTATTCGCGACGGAAAGGTTACGACGGCAAAAGGCCGACCCATTAGGTAACACTTCAAACATACCAGGATATTGTTATGTAATCTGTGATCTCACATCAACGATTAAGGAGCGTTGTGAGATGCATGATCTTATACCAACGAGCGATGGGCTTGGGTATTTTGGGTATAAAAAGACCTATCAGGCATTCATCGAAGTTATCTCTTTTGATCAATTGGTAAATTCAGCAAAAGAGAGGAACAGGGCATTTTTTGATAAATTGGGATTGCCCACAACGTGAAAGCCCCCGAAACCAAACTCCTCGACTTCCTGAAAAAATCTCCCCAGTTCGTCATCCCCATCTACCACCGCACCTGGTCCTGGACCGAGCCGTAATGTCGGCAGTTATGGGACGACATTCTTCGCGCCGGGCGGGGTTTTCATCCGGCCGGTTATGAAACTTTCAATCAGCCGGGCAGTCGATCGGGGGATGGCACCGCAAGGACACTATATGAATGACACCATTATCTTCGAGGCGGATGCTGCGCAGCAGGTCGAGGTGCGGCTGGAGGGTGATATCAATATATACAAAAAAGCCGTGACAATTATGCATATCCGTGATGACATGCATAGAAAATACCGCT
>JAVVEP010000050.1 GCA_032250735.1 Gammaproteobacteria bacterium | reverse complement strand
ACGTATCTGGCACTTCCTTTCAGCCTGCATCCTACCTTTATCGTGATTCCATTCGCCGCACTGTTTGCATTCGCTGTGGCAGTGACCGCGAGTACGTTCAAGAAGTATTTGTGAAACCAGCGGGATCAGGGCGATGCGATCAATCTGGTGTGAGCGGTACAAGAATTGACTTACTCGGTCCTATCCGCTTGCTTCAACAGTTTGCGCTGCACCGTCACCCACACGCGGACGCGTTCGTTGATCTCATTGCGCACGCGCCGGAAGATCAACCGTTGGGCGTTGACATCGCCCGGCGCGGCGGCCGGGTCCTCGAAGCCCCAGTGAATCCGCTCATTATCGCCCGGGAAGGTCGGGCAATTGTCGCGTGCCCGGTCGCACACCGTGATGACGTAGTCGAAGGACTGCCCGAGAAATTCCTGGAGATCCTTGCTGCGGTGGTTGGACAGGTCCAGGTCGATTTCCGCCATGATCTGACGGGTCAACGGGTGAATCGGTTTGGGGTCGGTGCCGGCGCTGTAGACCGCGAAATCCTCGCCGCCGAAGTGCCGCAACAGGGCCTCGGCCATCTGGGAGCGGCAGGAATTGCCTGTACATAAAAACAAGACGCGGAGGGGATAGGCCATGCGTTTTTCCTTTGCAAAAGATGATTGGCATTGGCCCGTAATATATGCTTGACGGAATATATGGTCAAGCATATATTAGTAATCATGAATGTAACCGCCGATACTGTTTTCACCGCCCTGGCCCACCCGTTGCGGCTGCGCGCGCTGTTGCTCCTGCAACAGGAAGGCGAACTCTGCGTGTGCGAGCTGACTCACGCACTGGACGTCTCGCAACCCATGATCTCTCGCCACCTCGCCCACTTGCGCCGGGACGGCCTGGTCAGCGACCGCCGCCAGGGCCTGTGGGTCTATTACCGGCTGCATGAGGCCTTGCCCGCCTGGGCTCGGCAGGTGCTGGCGGACACGGCCGCGGGTGTCGCTGATCAGACGCCCTATGCCGATGATCGTGCGGCCTTGTCGGTCATGCCCAACCGGCCGGGCAGCGCCTGCTGCGCCTGACACGAGATCCACAACAACAACCCAAGGAGTCCTGAATGAACATCCTGTTTCTTTGCACCGGCAATTCCTGTCGCTCCCAGATGGCCGAAGGCTGGGCCAGACAGTTCGCCCCGTCCGGCTGGCGCATTGAATCGGCCGGTATCGAGGCGCACGGCAAAAATCCGCGCGCTATCGCGGTGATGGCCGAGGCGGGTGTCGATATTTCCGGGCAGGAATCCACCCGGGTCACCGACGCCATGCTCGAGGCCGCCGATCGGGTGGTCACCGTCTGCGGCCACGCCGACGAGCACTGCCCGGTGCTACCGCCCGGCACGCGCAAGGAACACTGGCCGCTGGACGATCCGGCCAAGGCCGCCGGTACGGAGGAGGAGGTCATGGCGGTGTTTCGCGCCACGCGCGACGAGGTCAAGGCACGCGTGGCCGAACTCATTGCACGTCTGCGCGAGGAGAACGCGGCATGATGAGTCGTCTTGCCCTGTGGTCCTGCCTGGTGTTTCTCGCTCCGGTGGCGCAGGCCTTCGAGGTGGCGCCGCAGCGTGTGGCGGAAAATGTCTATGCCCTGGTCGGGCCCACCGGCGCCCGAACCTATGAGAATTATGGCCTCAACGCCAACTTCGGCTTCATTGTCACCGAAGAGGGCGTGGCAGTGATCGACAGCGGCGCCTCGCGCCAGGGTGCGCAGGTGATCGAACGCGCGGTGCACACGGTGACGGCGCAACCCATCCGCTGGATCATCAATACCGGCTCGCAGGATCACCGCTGGCTGGGCAACGGCTACTTGCAGGAAAAGGGCGCGCAAGTCATCGCCCTGCAACGCACGGTGCGCACCCAACGGGAATTTGCCGTCCAACACCTGGCCGGATTGAAATCCGTACTCAAGGAGCGCCTGGCCGGCACCGAGGCGCGGTTCGCCTCGCAACCCATCGCTGGCGACAGCGCGGTTCTGACCCTGGGCGGCATAGCCGTCGAATTGCGCTGGTTTGGTGACGCACACTTTCCCGGTGACGCCGTGGTATGGCTGCCGCGACAACAGGTGCTGTTCAGCGGCGATCTGGTCTATGTGGATCGCATGCTCGGTGTGTTGCCCTGGAGCAGGGTCGGCAGCTGGCGCACCGCCTTCGATGCCGCCCTCGCCACCCTGAAACCGGCAATCATCGTCCCCGGCCACGGTAGCGTGTGCGATGCCGACAAGGCGCAACGTGACACCGGTGACTATCTCGCCTGGCTGCTGGCCGAGATCAAACCGGCGGCGGAAAACTGGGAGGGGCTCGACGCCACGGTGAATAAATATGGCGATGCCACGCGCTGGCGTTACCTGGAGAATTCCGACGCGCTGCACCGCGGCAACCTCAACCGCAGTTACGTGCAATTTGAAAACAACAAAACCGGCGAGGTGCCTACACCATGAGTACGCAATGCGAAACCACGGCAAAGAAAGCTGCCGGTGCCGGGATGGGTTTCTTCGAGCGCTATCTGACCGCCTGGGTGTTTCTGTGCATCCTTGTCGGCATCGCGTTGGGCCATTTTTTCAATGGCGCTTTCCAGGCCATCGGTGAGCTGGAAATCGCGCAGGTCAATCTGCCTGTGGCGGTGCTGGTGTGGCTGATGATCATCCCCATGCTGCTCAAGATCGACCTGCATGCGCTCAAGGGTGTCACGCAACACTGGCGCGGCGTCGGCGTGACCCTATTTGTCAACTGGGCGGTGAAACCCTTTTCCATGGCGCTGCTCGGCTGGTTGTTCATCGGCTGGCTGTTCCGCCCGTGGCTGCCGGCGGAGCAGATCGATTCCTACATCGCCGGTCTCATCATCCTCGCCGCCGCTCCCTGTACCGCCATGGTGTTCGTCTGGAGTCATCTTTCAAAAGGCGAGCCACACTTCACCCTGTCGCAGGTGGCGCTCAACGACGTGATCATGATCTTTGCCTTCGCGCCCATCGTCGGGCTGCTGCTGGGCCTGTCCGCCATTACTGTGCCGTGGGATACGCTGCTGTTGTCGGTGCTGGTCTATATCGTGGTGCCGCTGGTGATCGCCAACCTGTGGCGCAACTGGCTGCTCAAGGGTGAACACGGTTATCTGCGCCTGCAACGGGTGCTGGATCGCATGCACCCGGTGTCGCTGTCCGCGTTGCTCGCCACGCTGGTGCTGTTGTTCGGTTTTCAGGGTGAACAGATCATAAAGCAGCCACTGGTCATCGCGCTGCTGGCGGTGCCCATCCTGATCCAGGTGTTCTTCAACTCGGGGCTGGCCTACCTGCTCAACCGTGCGGTGTGCTCGCCGCACTGCGTGGCAGGACCCTCCGCGCTGATTGGCGCCAGCAACTTCTTCGAGTTAGCCGTCGCCACCGCCATAGCGCTGTTCGGCTTCCAGTCGGGCGCGGCACTGGCCACCGTGGTGGGTGTACTCATCGAGGTACCGGTGATGCTGATTGCCGTGGGCGTGGTCAACCGCACTCGCGGCTGGTATGAGGCGCGTGAAGGGGTCGTTCCGCATGAGCAGTGCTGCCCGGCGGACTTGCATGTGCACGGAGGCCATTGACCGTCATGTTCGACGCACTGGCCAATCTGATCGTCTACCAGTGGCTCGGCTTGAGCGCCGACAGCCATGCCGGCGCGGCGCTGCACTTCTTTGTCATGGACACGGCGAAGATCTTCGCCATGCTGGTGATCATCATCTACATCATGGGCCTGCTGCGTGCGCTGCTCTCACCGGAGCGGGTGCGCGACTACGTGCGCGGCAAACCCAAATGGCTGGCGCGCTCCTCGGCCGTGACCCTCGGCGCGGTGACGCCGTTCTGCTCCTGCTCCTCGGTGCCGCTGTTCATCGGTTTTGTCGAGGCAGGTATTCCGCTGGGCGTCACCTTCTCGTTCCTCATCGCCAGCCCGATGATCAACGAAGTCGCGGTGGTTATCCTGCTCGGCATCCTCGGCTGGAAATTGACGGTAATGTACGTCGCCGCCGGTCTGACGGTGGCCTATGTCGGCGGCATGATCATGGAGCGCTTTAAACCGGAACGCTGGGTTGAAAAATACGTCTGGAAGATCCAGATGGGCCAGATGGCGCAGGCCGTGCCCGATACCTCGCTGGCCGGCCGACATCGCTACGCCTGGGGTGAGGTGCGCGAGATCGTTGGTCGCCTGTGGAAGTGGGTGGTCGCGGGCATCGCCGTCGGCGCACTATTTCATGGTTATGTGCCGGAAGCGTGGGTGACCGAGCATCTGGGCGGCAAGGACAACTGGCTCGCCGTGCCCGGCGCGGTGCTGCTGGGCGTGCCATTGTATTCCAATGCCACCGGCGTGATTCCCGTGGCTGAGGCCATGCTCGGCAAGGGCGTGGCCGTCGGCACCACGCTGGCCTTCATGATGAGCATCGCCGCGCTGTCATTGCCGGAGATGATCATCCTGCGCAAGGTCATCAAGTGGCCGGCGCTGGCGCTGTATGCCGGGATACTGGCGATTGCGTTCACACTGGTGGGCTGGGGTTTCAATCTATTTGTTTGAACGACAGGAGTAACGAAATGACCGAACAACCCCAACTGCACTCATCCATCGTCGCCATGATCTCGCTGGCCGCCGGCATCGCCGCCAATCACCCGGCCATGGGCCAGTGCCAGCTGAATCGCCTGCGAGCGGCCGGCGTGCCGCAACAGCAGATCGATACTGTGATCGAGATCGCCCGCCACATCCGCGACGAGGCGGCGCAGAGACTCGACGCCGCCTTTGACGAAGCGGCGGCCGCGCTGCCGAAGCCGAAGGTGGAAAAGGGCACGTCGCTCGATGTTCAGGTCACCGAATCCGCCTGCTGCACGCCGACGGCGAGTGGCCAGTCCTGCTGCTAGTATCTATATTAGGAGTTACATCATGAAAAACATCAAGGTACTCGGCACCGGCTGCGCTAACTGCAAGCGCACCCTGGCGCTGATCGAAGAGACCGCCAAGGCCAAGGGCGTCGAGGTCGAACTGGAAAAGGTCGAGGACATCGGCGCTATCATGGGCTATGGTGTCATGTCCACCCCCGGCGTGGTGATCGACGGCACGGTGGTGCACGCCGGCGGCGTGCCGGATCGCAAGAAGATTGAGGAATGGCTGGCGGCTTAGTGGTATTTCGCGAAATGCCTGTCCTTTCCGACCAAGTGGCTGTGCATTCTGGAATCGGACAGATTCCTTGCTCAAGGTTAATGCGCATGCCGATGGAAGGAAAAAATGTTAAATACTTTTATTAGCACATAGGAGGAGTAAATCATGCCAACTGCAGGTGAAGGTATGCCACCGGGCTTTTTCGTGTTCGGTCCCATCATGTGGGTTGTTATCGCGATAATCGTCATTATCCCATTCTGGGCAATCTTCTCGAAGGCCGGGTATTCAAAGTGGCTGAGCCTTTTGATGGTGATCCCGATCGTGAATCTCATTGCGCTCTATTTTCTGGCGTTCTCCGCCTGGCCCTGCCTGCAAAGGCGGGATTGAATGAGCATGGCGCAAGGCGAGTGTTCCGTAGTGCGTCTCCTTCTACACCGGAGTAAGGAGCGTTTATGAATCTGATTTCAGCCAGGGAACTGACCAAGACCTACTGTGCGGGGGATGTCGAGGTGCGCGCGGTGCGCGGGGTGGATTTTTCTATTGAAGCCGGCGCATTCGTGGCCTTCGTTGGCCCGTCCGGCAGCGGCAAGAGCACGCTGTTGAACATGATCGGCGGGCTGGACCGGCCCAGCGGCGGCACGCTGACGGTGCTGGATACCGACATTGCGAAACTCGACCGCGCCGACGCGGCGGCGTTTCGCGGCAGTAACCTTGGTTTCATCTTCCAGGATTTTAATCTCATCCCGGTGCTCTCGGCCAGCGAGAACATCGAGTACCCACTGTTGATGGTGCAGGACTGGCCGGCGGACAAACGCCAGGCACGGGTCAGGGAATTGCTCGAGGCGGTGGGCATGGCGGATCAGGCGGACAAGCGGCCCGACCAACTCTCGGGCGGACAGAAACAGCGCATCGCGGTGGCCCGCGCCCTGGCCACGAATCCCAAACTGGTGCTGGCCGATGAACCCACCGCCAACCTCGATCACGATACTGCCTACCGCATTCTTGCGCTGATGAAAAAGATGCGCGACGAGTTCGGTACCACGTTTATCTTTTCCACCCACGACCAGAAGATCATGAACGAGGCCGAGGTCACGTTCACCCTCGAAGACGGCCGCTTAACGAATCATCCGGGAGGTGCCGCATGAGCCGTATCCTCAAACTCGCCGCGCGTAACCTGGCCCGCTACTGGCGGCGCACGTTGCTGACCTCGGGGCTGATCGTGCTGGGTATTGTCGCCGTGCTGTTGTTTGTCGCAGTGGCTGGGTCCTTCAAGTCGGTTATGATCGGCACGTTCACCGACTCCATGCTCGGCCACCTGCAGGTGCACCGTAAAGGTTATGTCGCCTCCATCGACAATCTGCCGCTGAATCTCAACATGAAACCGGCGCAGGTAGAGAAAGTCGAGCAGGCGCTCGCGGCCATTCCCGAGGTCGAGGCCGTATCACCGCGGCTCAAGTTTGGCGCCATGTTCAGCAATTTCACCGAGACCACCAACATCCGGTTGAACGGGATTATCCCCGCACGCGAGGCCACCGCCATGCCGGGCCTGGTCGAACGCCTGGTGGACGGCAGCCTGGCCAACGGCCTGATCGAGCCGGGCAAGCTGCTGATCCCGGAACTGCTGGCCAAGGGCCTGAAGGTCAAGCCCGGCGACACCGTGGTGCTGGTGGCGACGAATGTGGACGGCTCGGTCAACGGCCAGACCTTCGTGGTGCAGGGCGTGCTGGGCGACGTGACCGGGCCGGGCGGGCGCGACGGCTACCTGCACATGGACGACGCCCGCACCCTGCTGCGCATCGATGGCAAGGAGATCAACGAGATCGCCGTGCGCCTGAAAAATATCGATCAGGTCGAACGGGTCACGACGCAACTGCGCGCAGCGCTGTCGGGCATGGTCAATCCGCAAGGCCAGCCGCAGATCGACGTACACACCTGGGACCAGCTCTCGCCGTTTGCCAACATCGCGCGCATGATCGATCTGCTGGATCTGTTCATTCGCATCATGCTGGTGGGCATCGTGCTCATCGCCATCATGAACGTGATGATCATGGCGGTGTACGAGCGCATCCGCGAGATCGGCACTATCGCCGCCATCGGCACGCCGCCGCGGCGTATCATGGGGCTGTTCCTGAGCGAGGGCCTGCTGCTCGGCCTGGTCGGCACGGCGATCGGCACGGCCATCAGCCTGCTGCTGGTGTATGCGCTGAACCTGTGGCCGGTGAGTTTCGCCTTCGGCCGCCAGGTGGTCGTGTTGGCGCCAGCTCTCGCGGTGGGCGAGGTGCTGTGGATCGGCGGCATCGTCATCCTGGTGGCGGTCGTCGCCAGCCTGCAACCGGCCTGGAAGGCGGCGCGCATGGATCCGATCACTGCCTTACGACATGTATGAGGTTATCTATGAAAACAAACTCGTTGTTCCATGCCGCAATACTGTGGCTCATGCTCGGTGGCGCGATACCTGCGTACGCGTTCGATGCCACCGCGGTACTCAAGGAAGTGGATACCCGCATGGCGCCCGCTTCGTATGAGATGTACCGCAAGCTCATCAATATCGAGCCGGACGGCAAGCGCAAGGAGTTCGTGCTCTACACGGTCAAGAAGGGCGACGACAAGATGGTCGCGCTGTTTCTCGACCCGCCCAGCGAGAAGGGCCGCAGCACCCTGCGTCTGGGCGACAACCTGTGGCTGTATATTCCGAATGTCGGCAAACCGATCCGCATCACCAGCCTGCAGTCGGTGATCGGCGGCGTGTTCAATAATTCCGATATCCTGCAACTGGATTTCAGCGTCGAATACACGGCCAGCGCCGCCGGCGAGGAGAACAACCAATACATCCTCGAACTCAAGGCGCGCGGCGCGGCGGTGGCCTATGACAAAATGAAGATGTGGGTGGACAAGAAGACGCGCACGCCGTTGACCATCGAGGCCTATGCCGCCAGTGGCCTGCTGATCAAGACCCTGCACTATTCCGAGATCAAGGACTTCGGCCACGGCCTCATGCGTCCGGCCAAACTGGTCACCGACAGTCCGCTGTATAAAGGCTACCAGTCGGTAATGCTGTTCGACGGCCTGCGCCCGCGCGCGTTTGCCGACGAGGTCTTTACCCTGGATTACCTGCCGCGGGTGGGCGAACTGCGTCAATGAGAGGGATCGCCCTGGCCCCGTTACTGATCGGTTGGCTGGTGACGGGGCCGGCCATGACGGCGATGGCCGCCGAGAGTTTCAGTTTCGACTTCGGCCAGTATGAAAAGAAGCCCTATGAATTCGGCGGCTACCTGCAAGGCAGCGCCGAGCATTTCGATGTTGATCCCGGCGCGGCGTTGAGCGCCCTGACTTTTCCCGACGGCGCGCCGGACAGTTATCAACGCTACCGAGGCGTGCTGGAGCTGAGCGGCAAATACCGCTGGGACGCGGTCAGTATCAACGGCCTGTGGCACGGCGAGTCGCTGGATGACTACAACGGCAATCGCCACGACACGCGCTTTTACGAACTCTACCTCGATGCGCAACCCAACGAACGCTGGACCCTCACCGCCGGCAAGCGTGCGCTACGCTGGGGCAAGGGTTACGCCTTCAACACGGTGGGTTTCGT
The DNA here is from genome assembly GCA_032250735.1 of Gammaproteobacteria bacterium. Lineage (NCBI taxonomy): Bacteria > Pseudomonadati > Pseudomonadota > Gammaproteobacteria > Gammaproteobacteria bacterium. Next base: position 1,926 of record JAVVEP010000050.1, on the reverse strand, counting down.
GGAACGGCCCAAGGACGCCACCGATCCGGAACTGGCCCGCGAGGGTTTTGTGCTGGCCACCGCCGAGTATGTGAAGAGTTTCAGCGGGCCGCTGCAAACCGTCTCGTTCACGCCGGTGATCCTGCCGGTCACCGATGACATCAACGACGACTTCGGCGCGCAGAAGGATACCAACCTCGCGGCCCGGCTGTACATGCTGTACCGCGACACCGACATCGATGTCATGGTGCGCCGCGGCGACAGCCGCCCAAATGCCATCGGTATGGATTTCGCCCGCAACCTGACGACGAATTTTGAAGTGCACGGTGAGCTGGCATGGTTTGACGACCGTAGCCACCGCGTACTCGAGGCCGGCAACACGCTGGCACCGCGCGAAACCGGGGACGTTGACTGGCTGCTCGGTCTGCGTTATCTCACCGCAGCCGAGACCACCTGGATCGCCGAGTACTACCACAACGGCGCCGGTTACACGCCGAATGAAATGCAGCGCTTTTTTGACCTGGCCCGCAATACGCTCACCAATCCCGCATTGCGCCCCGCAGCGCAGGCGGCACGCCAGGCCGGTTACGGCGTCGCGCAGCCCATGCAGGATTATCTATATATAAGAGTGTCACAAAAGGAACCCTTCGATGCGCTGTACTGGAGCGCCGGGGCCACCACTATCATCAATCTGCACGACAGCAGTTACACCCTGATCCCCGAGGCGATCTACACCGGCATCACCGATCTGGAACTGCGCGGTCGCCTCACCCTGCTTGAAGGCGGGGCCAACACCGACTTCGGCGAGCGTCCCAACGACTGGCGCGCGGAGTTGCGGCTGCGGTATTTTTTCTAAATACAATCAGGGAGGACCTATATGCTCGAATACGAAATCACCGCCAAACGCATCGACGCCCATGGCAGCAAGGTGCAGTGCAAGGACGCGGAACTGGTCATCGATACCGATCTCAAGGGCAGGGCGGATGCCTTGAACCCCGCCGAGCTGCTGCTGGCCGCTGTCGCCGCCTGCATCCTGAAGAACATGGAGCGCATCGCGCCCATGATCCAGTTCGATTACAACGGCGTCACGGTCAGGGTGCACGGCGTGCGCCAGGACTCGCCACCGAAGATGGTGAGCATCAACTACGAGATAATTGTCGACAGTGATGAAAACGACCGCAAGCTGGAACTCATGCACGACAACATCCGCAAGTACGGCACGGTATACAACACCGTGGCGCCGGGTACGGAACTAACCGGCACGTTGCGCCGCGCGGAGGCCTGAGTGTGACACGCCGCTGGGGAGGAGGGCGAGAGAGCTCATTCGTGTACCACTATGCCAAGAAGGCCGTGCTACCGCTCGTAGTGATCACCTGGGTAACGTATCTGGCACTTCCGTTCAGCCTGCATCCTACCTTTATCGTGATTCCCTTCGCCGCACTGTTTGCATTTGCTGTGGCAGTGACCGCGAGTACCTTTAAGAAGTACCTTTGAAAAATACGGGCGGAACAGGGCAATCTGTCTGATTCAGGAGATGTCAGCTTTGGAGCCCATAATATCTGGAAATGTTCACGATTCTGGGTATTAACGTAATTAACGTCCAGAATAGTGGACGTCACGATCATGTTGGGATTACTGGAGATATATTGATATAACGTCCATTATAATATACACTATATACAATAGTGACCATAAAATTGGACGATAAATGAGAAAAACCCAGCTAGACTTGATGGTGCCGATTCCGGTGAGGCGGGCGGTGCGTAAGCTTGGACAGGATATCCGTGATGCCCGACTCAGGCGGCGTATTCCAACGGCTGTTATGGCCGAACGGGCCTCTATCAGCCGAACAACCCTGAACAAGATAGAAAAGGGTGACCCCGGCGTTTCGCTGGGTAACTACGCCAATGTGCTCTTTGTGTTGGGCATGGCGGAGCGGTTGGGTGA
>JAVVEP010000049.1 GCA_032250735.1 Gammaproteobacteria bacterium | reverse complement strand
AGCACGGTAGCAGTGTGGTGGATGGATTTTTAGATGGGGTTTGTTGAGCGCTTACCTTCGCGCGGCCTTTAGATGTTCGTTTAACCTGTCGGTATCACTCTTAAAATGAGATTGCCATGCGCTCAAAATTAACTGGTCGGCCTTTGTCGGTCTACCAAATTCGAATTCAAATCTCATGAGTTCCGAAATTCTTCCTGCGAGCTGTGTGCCAACTGGTAGGTCAAGTTCAGCACTTGCGCCAGCCCCGACCACAAACACAGTTTTATCTTTATACAAGGCCAGAACCTCTTCTAATTCATTTTGATTTGAATAAAAACAGGATCAGAAATTAAAAAGGGGGCCGACCCCTTTAGCTCAGTATGTCAATGTATATCAAGCTCTTTCATAATGAGATTTCCCACAACAATAAATTGTTCCTCTAAATCCTGGTCTTTTGAAACATCAATATTTTTAAAAAATTTATAGACGGCGGGTTTAATTAAAGTGTTGCTGTAGCTTCTAACTTCAGCATATTTAATTTCTTCAAAACTATATTTCTTGGCGCAAATTGATAGATAGGCTGCCGCTCTCTTTGTAATCTTTTCTGCGCCTTTAAAGTAGAAATGTCGGAACACGCGCACTGCCATTCCCCGAGGGCTAGGGTTTTCCTCTAAGACAACATCTAATATTCTTTCTGTTATCTCTTCAAAATACTTTTCTCGATATATAAAATTTCGAGTTCTCCAATTCATCAGAATCGCGTCCCAGTTCAATACAGTGGTTTCCGTTAGTGAGGCAATGCCTTTGTACTGTACCAAGCCTTGTTTTATAGCCCATGTTTCTCTGGCGTTCCAAATATCAACAGGCCATCCGCCAATAGTAAGTCTATAGCCTCCAAATTTGTTCTTAAAAGCATTTAAAGATTCAAGATATGAAACAAATTGAGTCCAGTCACCTTCAACCACTAAGTCAATATCAGAGTTAAAACCTTTCCTGCCAAAGATCGCTAAATCTCTTAGCACTCCACCAAATAAATATACATCGCCATCTGGTATAGCATCAGTAACAAAATCTAAAAAGCTAGCGATGCTCTTGCTCGGATGATCAATTAAAACCGTATTGTTTGCGTATGGCAGGTCAAGTGACAGTTGATTTGTCTTGTGAAGCTTTTCAACCGGCTCTCTAACTAGTCGTTCAACTCGTCCCCTAAGGTTTTCGATTGATCCAACAGGCTGTGTTTTAAACTTTAGCATTTTCGAAGCTTCTAATCTCGTTATAAAAATCGACGGCATAATTGTCGGTCATACCCGAAACCATGTCCGTCATTAATTGCAACTGTCTATATCTTTTTGGTAGAGAAGATTCGTTTTCATATGCTCTTCTATAGTTTTCTGATATTCGCTCGTAAACATATGTTTCAAAAGGGCCTCTTTTATCTTCGTTTAAACAAATAGATTTCCAAAGATAGTCCATTATTGCTCTAATGGTGTTGTAGCCTTTCAGCTCAACTTCAAGAACGCTTCTATGCAGGTAAGCATTTTCTTTGTCGAATATTTTTAGTTTCTTTTTTAAATTTACTGCTTGGCTAGCATCTAGCAAGTCTTTTGGGAAGCAACCTTCAAGTATCTGCTCTTTGTGTTCAATAAATGTATTAGAAACGCTTGAAACCATGGCGCCAATTGCATGGACGCGAAACTTTTGCATTGAAATATCATTTAGCTCTGAGGGGGATAGGCTAGTAAGGTTTTTTCTATACTTATCATTATCTTCGCAAGCTTTAGTGCAGACCTGATCGACAAGTTTATCTCCATTTCCATGGTGCTTTAAAAATGCTATTAAGTCATGAAACGATACTAGTTTTTTCTTAACGGCATCTTCCGCATCAAGCACCGTATATGCTATGTCATCACAAGCTTCCATAATGTAAGTTAAGGGGTGTCTTTTGCCTTCAGAAAGGTTGGTTTTTTTCCAAACATCTTTGACAATTTCAGCCTCTGATTGAAAGTAGCCAAATTTCTTTTTTGCTACATGCGGATTATCGCTATCATCAATCTTGTTTGACGGTACTGTGTACTTCATTAATGCAGCTAATGTGCCACACGTTAAATTTAACCCATATTCATCATCAATAATTTGTAGCCGTGTTAGCAATCTGATCGTTTGTGCATTGCCTTCAAATAACAAAAAATCCTGCTTCATTGCGTCAGTTAAAGGCGTATCATCTTTGTCTGCGTTTAAAATATCTTGGTTGTCTCTAAACCAGCTCCTGATTGCCTCTTCTCCTTGATGCCCAAAAGGCGGGTTGCCTAAATCGTGTGCCAATCCGATTGCGCCCAGCATGGCAGGAACGTTTCTTTTTGCATTCTCCCCAAGATCTTCAAAAACATTACTGTTGAAAGCTAAATCAACACCAATACTCCTCGCAAGATTCGCGACCTCGTGAGAATGAGTTAAACGCGTCCTGATACTGTCATTTCTTTCCAGTGGAAATACCTGAGTTTTATCTGCCAACCTCCTAACAGGAGTAGAAAACAAGATGCGATCATAATCCCTTTCTGTAGGTGTCCTCACTTCACTTGAAGCTTTTGAGCTTTTTTCTTTTGGCTTTCTTTTAACCTGGCTAAATAATTTTTTTAAATCCATCTTTACTATCCTTAGAATAAAATTCACTGGTTCCTTTACATTTCCTGCTTCAAATATCTTTGTAGATTTCACTGCTGGTCTTAATAAAATCAACAGCTTACCTGCGCAAGCTGTATGCTTTGTTTGAGTTTGACCCTAAGTTGAACTGATATTCCCAGTGGAATTAAATGCAGGCTTAAGTCTAAGTGCTTTTTGCGTAAAAGTAACATGGCAAAGCGGTACCGTGCCAACTAATGCTGGTCGCACCACGTCTGCCAGCGAATTTCAAGACTGTCGCGGAGTAGCGGGTTTGGTACACTCCGTGGCCACATTATTCGCTTGGTTGTTCATTTTCGTTTTTCCATTGCAGGTATTTCATGAATATTGAGTCACGTATTGCCGACGAGCTGGGCGTTCGCCTGTCCCAGGTTGAATCTGCCGTTACCTTATTGGACGAGGGCGCCACGGTGCCGTTTATCTCCCGCTACCGCAAGGAGGCCACCGGCGGGCTGGACGATACCCAGCTGCGTAACCTGGAAGAACGGCTGGGCTACCTGCGTGAACTGGAAGACCGACGCGTCGCGGTGCTGAAGAGCATCGACGAGCAGGGCAAGCTGACTGAGGCGCTGGCCGCCGCCATCCATGGCGCCGACACCAAGACCCGTCTCGAAGACCTGTACGCCCCCTACAAACAGAAGCGCCGCACCAAGGCGCAGATCGCCCGCGAGGCGGGAATCGAGCCGCTGCTGGAGGCGATTCTGGCGGACCACGATCTCGATCCACCGCTTGCGGCCAATGACTATTTGAATGAAGAGGCGGGCTTTGCGGACGCCGCCGCGGTGCTCGACGGCGCACGGCAGATCTTCATGGAGCGCGCCGCGGAAGAGGCGGACCTGGTCGGCAGGCTGCGCGACTACGTGTGGGACAACGGCCTGATGACCGCCGAGGTGGTCAAGGGCGAGGAGCAAAAGGGCAGCAAGTTTGCCGACTATTTTGAGTTTTCCGAGGCGCTGCAAAAGGTGCCTTCGCACCGCGCGCTGGCGCTGTATCGCGGTCGTACCGAGGGCGTGTTGCGCTTGAAGATTGCAGTGCCGGGGCAGGATGATCTGCCGTCGCCACTGGATCGCGGTATCTGCGAATCCATGGTCGCCGCCCATTTTGATCTGAAAGACGAAGGCAAGCCGGCGGACAAGTGGCTGGGCGAGTGCGCGCGCTGGGCCTGGCGCATCAAGATCGCCATGCAGCTGGAATCCGAGCTGAACATGCGCCTGCGCGAGGCGGCCGAGGAAGAGGCGATCCGCGTGTTCGGTGAGAACATGCGCGATCTGTTGCTGGCGGCGCCGGCCGGTCAGCACACCACCATGGGGCTCGACCCGGGCCTGCGCACCGGCGTCAAGGTGGTGGTGGTGGATGCCACCGGCAAGCTGCTGGAATACGACACCATCTTCCCGCATGCGCCGAAAAACCAGTGGGATCAGTCGATGGCCGTGCTGGCCAAGTTGGCGGAAAAGCACCAGGTCGATCTCGTCAGCATCGGCAACGGCACCGCCTCGCGCGAGACCGACAAGCTGGTGAATGAGCTGGCGAAAAAATACAGCGCGCTGCGTTTCAACAGCCTGATGGTGAGCGAGGCGGGCGCCTCGGTGTATTCCGCCTCCGAGCTGGCGGCGCGCGAATTCCCCGAGCTGGATGTGACCTACCGCGGCGCGGTGTCCATCGCCCGCCGCCTGCAGGACCCGCTGGCGGAGCTGGTGAAGATCGATCCCAAGGCCATCGGCGTCGGTCAGTACCAGCACGACGTCAACCAGACGCGGCTGGCGAAAAAGCTCGAGGCGGTGGTGGAAGACTGCGTGAATGCCGTGGGCGTGGAGATCAATACCGCCTCGGCGCCGTTGCTGGCGCGGGTCGCGGGGCTGTCGGAAACCCTGGCCACCAACATCGTGTTGCACCGCGAGGCCAGCGGTGCGTTTAGCAATCGCCAGCAGTTATTAAAAGTCGCGCGCCTCGGTCCCAAGGCCTTCGAGCAGGCCGCGGGTTTTCTACGCATTCGCGAGGGCGACAATCCGCTGGACGCCTCCGCCGTGCATCCCGAGGCCTACCCGCTGGTGGAAAAGATCAGCCAGCAGAGCGGCCGCAAGATCAGCGACATCATCGGCGACAAGACCTTTTTGAAGGGGCTGGCCGCCAATGATTTTGTCGACGAGCATTTCGGCGAGCCGACCGTGCGCGACATCCTCGGCGAGCTGGAAAAACCCGGCCGCGATCCGCGTCCCGAATTCAAGACCGCCACCTTTAAGGACGGCATCGAGAAGGTGTCCGACCTGGAGCCGGGCATGATCCTCGAAGGCGTGGTCACCAACGTCACCAACTTCGGCGCGTTTGTGGATATCGGCGTGCATCAGGACGGACTGGTGCACGTCTCGGCGCTGGCGGACAAGTTCATCAAGGATCCGCGCGAGGTGGTGAAGGCCGGGCAGGTGGTGAAGGTCAAGGTGATGGAGGTCGACCTGCCGCGAAAGCGCATCGGCCTCAGCATGCGGTTGACCGATGATGCCCGCGCGGAACGCGCAGCGGACGGCCCGCAGCAACGGCCGGCCGAGCGGGGCGCGGGCAGAAAACCCCGGCCGGCAAAACCGAAGGCGGCGGCTGAGGCCGGCAAAGCGGCCAGTGGCAAACAGGCCGGCAGCACGCAGGCCAACAGCGCCATGGCCGATGCCTTCGCCCGGTTGAAGCAGGGCTAGGCGCCTAGGTCTCGTACTTGTCCATCCGGCTGCGCACCTTTTCGATATAGTCGCGCGTTTCCCGGGCCGGTAACTGCCGGCGCAGGTGCTGGTAAAGCTTCTCGGCACTGAGCTGGTTGATCTTCTTCAGCGCATGCCGACGCCAGGAAAACCGGCTGGGGTAGTTGTGCCGGGAAAACTGTCCGGTGAAGGCGCTGATCACGCTGTCCGAGCCTGCATTATAGGCGGCGATGGTTGCCCAGGTGCGCGCCTGCGGGTCCTTGATCTGTTTGAAATGTTTGTAGTACAGCAGATGCAGGTAGGCGGTGCCTAACTGAATGTTGTTGTCCGGCTGGTACAGGTATTTCTCTTTCAGGATTTTGTCTTCCGCATACAGAAACCGATACGCATCACGCGCGCCGGTGCGCGGCACCAGCTGCATCAGTCCGAAGGCGGGGATGTGGGATTTGGCCCAGGGGTTAAAGGCGCTTTCGGTTTCGATCACCGCATAGATCAGGGCGGCGGGAATGTCGTGTTGCCGGGCATGGCTGTTGACGCTGGCGCTGAACCTTTCGGCACGGATGCGCAGGTGCTCGGGCAACAGCTTGAATTCGGTGCTGATCACCAGCCGCTGTTTGCCGTCCCTGCCGGTGAGCGCCCGGCTGTGCATGGCGCTGGCCACGGCGCTGGCGAAGGCCGACAGTTCTTGCGGGCTGAGTGGCGTATTGTCGATGGCGGCCACCAGCCCCGCCAGCACGGCGGGCTGTTTGCTGGGCGGCGGCGTGGGCTGTCTGACGATCTCGATAATGGAACGTTCGTCCGGGGGCTGCTGGACGGTCTGTTCGACCGCCGCCTGTAGCTGCCGGCGGGAGCCATCGGGGTCTTGCTCGCTGCCGGGCTTCAGGGCCAGCTCCACCTTCACCACCCCAGCGTCGTAGTCCACGATACTGCGTTGCCGATAATTGTCACGATAGGTGACGTCCCGCTTCGCCTCCGGTACGACGGCCTCGTCACCCCAGACCCGGGCGACATTCTTCTGATACTGCCGGAAGGCGCCCTGCAGCCTTTTTTCGTGTTCGATCTGGGCGGCGGTACGGACCTGCGCGGCAGTGGGCGTGGTGTCAACCTGGGGTGTCCGGGCGTCGGAGAGATAGCCCTCCAGCACCGTGGCCAGCGCCAGGATCAGGCCTACTGCAATCACTGAGGTAAGGATTTTCCAGAGCGCCATGGTGTCGACCGGTTGACTCCATAAAAACGGATGAACGGGTTTCCATCATAAAGCGGCAGGCGGTCCGGGGCCTTGATGGGGGTCACAAAAGCGGCCCGTTAGCCCGCATGGCTGCGCAAGTGATTTAGAGCTTGTCAGTCCCTTACCGGCCGTTTGGCCAGCTTACGTTGCAGGGTGCGACGGTGCATGTTGAGGGCACGTGCGGCGGCGGAGATGTTGCCCTCGTGTTCCAGCAGCACCTTCTGCAGGTGCTCCCACTCCAGGCGTTTGATGGACACCGGCTGCTCGGCCGGGCTGACGGCGACGTCGCCCTGCTCGCGTTGCAGGGCCTGCAGGATGTCGTCCACCGAGGCGGGCTTGGTGAGGTAGTGCACGGCCCCGAGCTTGATGGCCTCCACCGCGGTGGCGATGCTGGCGTAGCCGGTGAGCATCAGGATGCGCAGCGCGGGATGCCGGCTATGCAGCTGCTGCACGACCTCCAGGCCGGATTCCTGACCGATGCGCAGGTCGATCACCGCATAGTCGGGCTGGTGATCGCCGGCCAGTTCCAGACCGCTGGCCAGCTCGGTGGCGGTGTAGACATCAAAGCCGCGCTTCTCCAGCGTCCTGGCCAGTACCCGGCAAAAGGTGAGGTCGTCATCGACCAGCAGCACGGTGGACCGTTGGGGGCGGGAGTCGCTCATGGCGGCGGTCTCGCTCACGGCGTGGCCCGCTCCAGCAGCGGCAGACCGATGCGGGTGCAGGTGCCCCTGCCCTCGGGCAGCTCCCCATACTCGATGGTGCCGCCAAGGCGCTCGATGGCCGAATGGGCCAGATAGAGCCCAAGCCCGAGGCCGTCGGGTTTGCTGCTGTAGAGGCGCTTGCCGATGAGGGCCCGGGCCTCGGCATCCAGGCCTGGGCCACGATCCTCGATCGCCAGACGCAGGCGTTGCTCCGTCCATTCGGCGCTGACCGCGACCCAGTCCGGCGAGGCATCGGCTGCATTGTTGAGCACATTGAGGATGGCCTGATCGAGGGCGCGATCGGCGATGATACGCGGGGCGGGCTGGACGCCGTGCAGGCTCTGTTGCAGGCTGATCACCCTGGGCCGCTGCGCCTGCCACTGGATGAGCAGGTTGTCGAGATAGATGTCCACCGCCAGCGCCTCGCCGGCCTCGGCGCGCTGTTCGCCGGCCGAGGCGGAGATCACCGACAGGGCCGCCTTGCAACGCTGAATCTGTTCGCCGATCAGGCTGAGCTGTGCATGGAGATCGGCATTCTTGTGCGGCGGATAATCGTCTTTCAGCTCGTCGGTGATAATGGCCATGGTGTTCAGCGGGGTGCTGAGCTCATGCGCCGCGCCGGCCGCCAGTGTGCCCAGCGCCACCAGATGCTCGCTACGCAGCGCCTGCTCGCGGGCGGCGGCCAGCACCCGGTCGCGTTGCCGCAGGGTCTGCGCCATATTGGTCACAAAGAAGGACACCAGCCCCGCGCTGAACACAAAGCCAAACCACATGCCAAACACGTGCTGGTTAAAACTGGCATCATGTTGCATGTGACTACCAGGATCTAACGGTATGTAGACAAACACCAGCAGCGAATAGCAGGTGACGGTAATGCCCGCCATGCTCCACACGAAAGGCTTTCGCAAAACCGTGGCGGCGATCATTAGCGGCAATAAATAAAAGCCGACAAACGGGTTGGTGGCGCCACCGGTGAGGTACAGCACGCCACTGAGGGCCAGCACATCGGTCAATAGCTGCAGGAAAAATTCGGTCTCGGTCACCGGCCGTTGCTGTTGCGCGCGCCAGGCGGTAAAACCGTTCCACAGGGCGTGGAGGATGAAAATGGCGGCCAGCGGCAGCACCGGCAGGGGCAGGGCCAGCCAGCGCAGGGCGATAAAGATCATCAGCATCTGCAGGCCGAGGCTAATACTGCGGAACAGGAACAGGCGGCGCAGGTTGCGATGCGTGGTGTCGGAGGTGGCGTCGGGCTCGCGGGACATGGGGGCATTGTACGCGTTAGCGAAGCCGGTATTCCACATAGTGAGGAGGAGTGCCAGGGACTCATCGGGATCACCATCAGGAGGCTGGCGGGCCGGGCGCAGTGTGGGCAGCACCGGGTGCGACAATCTGTCGCATTGTTGGGGGCCCGGGCCCGGTCTAGTATCGCCATCAGGTTCCGCGCCGGGAATTACCGGCAGGGGCAATGACAGGCGCCGGGCACATCCGAACCCCATTCACCTGTTTTTTGTCAGGTGGTGCAGTGGGCTTGAACCTGAACCCGGCCTTGTCCGGCATTGTGCGATGGCAGTCCTCCCTCCCAGGTTGCTGCCCCCGCCACGCCACACACGGTTTATACCTCGCGCGTCACTGTTCCCCCGCAGCGTCTGCCGGCAGCTAACACCCCCTCCCTGGGTTAGCCGGTCAGGCGCTGCACCTATTTATGCTCCCTCTGCCAACAGAAATATCGACTGCATTTTTCCTCATTACCTCTGTTCCACGCCCGACGATTAATCGCATAAGCGGAAATCTTGTCCGCAAAGGGCAGGATCGTAAGGTGGGCGCTGCCCACCCTGCGGGTTATCTTGTTGTTGTCTTTATTGGTCTAACGAAAAATGTGAGCTGTAGCGTATCCGCGACGCTCAACCGCTCAGCCCGGACACATAGGCCGCAGTCAGCGGATGTGTCGGTGTCTCGAACAGGGGCTGGCACTGGCCGAACTCGATCAGTCTGCCGACGCGCTCCTTCATCCAGAAAAACGCTGCATAGTTGGCGATGCGCCGCGCCTGGGCCAGATTGTGGGTGACGATGACCACGGTGTAGCGGCCGCGCAGCCGCTGGATCAGTTCTTCGACGACGCCCGATGCAATGGGGTCGAGGGCGCTGCACGGTTCATCCATCAACAGCACGGAAGGCTCCAGCACCAGGGCGCGGGCGATACAGAGGCGCTGTTGCTGGCCGCCGGAGAGGGCCAGTGCCGGTGTGTCGAGCCGGCCGCGTACCTCGTTCCACAGGCCGACATCGCGCAGCGCGGTTTCGATTTTGTGTTCGATCGCCTCGCGGCGGCGCAGGCCGTGCTCGCGCAGCGGCAGTTCCAGATTGCGGCGGATGGAGAGCGGAAACGGGTTGGGCTTCTGGAAGATCATGCCGATGCGCCGCCGCAATGCCAGCACGTCGAGGCGCGGATCGAGCAGATCGGTGTCCTCGAAGCGCACCTCGCCCCGCACTTGCGCCGTCGGAATCAGATCGGTGAGGCGGTTGAGGGTGGAGAGAAAACTGGTCTTGCCGCAGCCCGAGGGGCCGATGAGTGCGGTGATGCAGCCGCGGTAGATGTCGAGGGATACTGCGTCCAGCACAGTGGTGTCGCCATAGGCTACCGCGAGATCGCGAATGCGCAGGTGCGGCAGCGGTTCGCAACAGGGCGGCCCCGATTCGACCTGGCCCAGGGTGTAGATCGTCTGGTGTTCATCATTCATGTGGCAATCCTCTTGCTGAGCCAGCGGTCGGTGAGACCGAGCGCACCGGCGTTGATGGCGATGATCAGCGCGATCAGCACCAGGGCCGATGCGTAGGCGGCCGGGTCACCGCCGGTGACGTTCATCGACAGATCGTAGATATGCACGGCCAGGGCACGGCCGGAGTCGGACAGCGATTCCGGCATCCGATCCACGTGTGGAGTGGGGTCATTGCTTGACTTTGCATCAAGCAATGCCCCGGCGCTTCTGCGGATATCGATGGTATCCGCAGGGGCCAACGGTTTGAGCTAGCGGTACCGTCACCATTAAATGGCTGAATTGTTAACGGTCGTTGACGGCATGTAAACGTTCGATTACACTTTTTCCGTGTTTACGATCAAACGCACCGATGAGTTTGCCGCCTGGCTCGATGGCCTGAAGGACCGCACGACAAGGGTGCGTCTGGCGCGCCGGCTGGACAAGGCGCAACGGGGCAACCTGGGCGATGTAAAGCCGGTGGGTGAAGGTGTGTTTGAGATGCGTGAATTTTTCGGGCCGGGCTGGCGCATGTATTACGCGCAGCGCGGTAAGACGTTGATTGTGATGCTCGGTGGCGGGGGCAAGTCGTCTCAGTCGGCCGACATCGCCAAGGCCGTGGCGTTGGCCGCCACGCTGGAGGATTAACCTATGCGCAAGAAGATTAAAGTCTCCGGACTGCCTGAGTTTGACATGGCCGAGTACCTGAAGAGCCCCGAGGATATCGCCGCCTACCTGACCCAGGTGATCGATGAGGGGGATGACGCGGAACTGGCGCACGCCCTGGGCGTGGCTGCCCGGGCCCGGGGCATGAGCGAGGTGGCCCGTGCCGCCGGTATGACCCGCGAGGGCCTGTACAAGGCACTGCGCCCTGACGCGCACCCCCGCTTTGAGACGGTGCGGCGGGTGTGCAAGGCGCTGGGAGTGCACCTGCATGCCGACGCTGACGATCCCGCCGCAGCCTGATAATCGCAGCGTTCTCATGGTGTGGGAAAGGGGGTATTGCTTTGCACATCCACCATTCAGTGTTTCAGGTGAGTGCAAAGTCAAGCAATGACCCCATGTCGTTGCAAAGTCAAGCAATGACCCCATGT
>JAVVEP010000048.1 GCA_032250735.1 Gammaproteobacteria bacterium | reverse complement strand
GGAAAAATGTTTAATCCAGGATTGCATGGGGGTTGATGGGGATAACAGTATCTACGGAATTAAGCTTTACCCAACTCGCTCAGTTCGCGGTGGAGGATGTCGGGGTCGCCGAGGTTGAGTTCCACCAGACGCCGCAGATGCGAGATGCTGTCCAGGTCGATATGTTCGCAGCGAAAGCCGGTATGGTGATTTTCCATGTGTATCACCGAGACCTCCATGCGAATGGTGGCATCGGAATTGTCGGTCAACATCTCGGCCAGGAAGTGATCGCCGTACTTGGCATGCCAGGCTGCGGGGGTGACCACCAGCATTCCCTTTAAGGAGATGTCCAGCAGTTGGCAGTTCCAGCTACCCTGCGCGTTGACCAGATGGATCGTGGCATCAAACGGGATACGCGAAAACTTCCGTTGCTCGGTGTGTTGCTCGTCTGGAGATGCAGGCTTGTCCATGGTCTATAAACCTTTTCGCGCTCAGTGAGGTGTCAGTCAATACCGGTTATACAGAAACCCCCGCCAGCGTTGTGTGGCGGGTAACGTGAGCATACGGCAGAACACTGTATAAAGAGTAGCGATTGAGGCGGATATATCCAGGCACCGGATCCGCAGCCGGCGAGAAACCGTCGGCGCAAAAGGGCACAGCGTGTTGGCAACGGACCCTTCAGCCTCCCAGCAGGGACCCCAGCATGTGTTCGTACATGCTCGATAGCCTATCCAGATCCTCCACCGCCACGCATTCGTCGATTTTATGGATGGTGGCATTGGTCGGCCCCAGCTCCACCACCTGGGCGCCGGTGGGGGCGATAAAGCGGCCATCCGAGGTGCCGCCGGCGGTGGACAGTTCGGCCTCGATCCCCTGCACTGCTTGCACTGCGGCGCACACGGCATCCACCAGTGCGCCACTGGGGGTGAGGAAGGGGTAGCCGGACAGCGTCCAGTTGGCGGTATATTTCACGTGATGTTTGTCGAGAATCCTTTCCGCCCGTTGCTGGAGCTGTTCGTGCGTGGTCTCGGTGGAATAACGGAAGTTGAACACGATCTCCACTTCGCCGGGGATCACGTTGGTGGCGCCGGTGCCGGCGTTGATGTTGGAAATCTGGAACGAGGTGGCAGGGAAAAATTCATTGCCGTTGTCCCAGCGCTCTGCGCAGAGTTCCGCCAGCGCCGGGGCCACGGCGTGAATGGGATTGTCCGCCAGATGGGGATAGGCCACATGTCCCTGCACGCCATGCACGTTGAGCACGCAGCCCAGTGAACCACGGCGGCCGTTCTTGATCACGTCACCCACCACCCGGGTGCTGGAGGGTTCGCCCACCAGGCAGCCATCCATCTTCTCACCACGTGCCTCGAGATGCTCCACCACCTTTACCGTGCCATTGATGGACGGCCCCTCTTCGTCACTGGTGACGAGGAATCCGATCGAGCCCCGGTGCGCGGGATGCGCTGCGATAAAGCGTTCGCAGGCCGTCACCATGGCCGCCAGACTGCCCTTCATGTCTGCCGCCCCCCGGCCGTAGAGCATGCCGTCCCTGACCGTGGGTGCAAACGGCGGGTGTTGCCACTGGCCCTCGGGGCCGGTGGGGACCACATCGGTGTGGCCGGCAAAGGCGTACAGCGGGGCGCTGGTGCCGCGTCGCGCCCAGAAATTGTCGACATCACCGAAACGCAGACGCTCGATCACGAAGCCCAGCGCCTCCAGGCGGGCGATCATCAGCTCCTGACAACCGGCGTCTTCGGGGGTGACGGAGCGGCGTGAGATAAGGTCTTTGGCCAGGGCCAGGGTATCGGATTGGTGTGCAGGCATTGTCGTTTGCAATCTCTGGTTATGTTGTTTTGCGGCGTGTGCCGGGCAGGCGCGGCGCGGAATCGCTCAGTAAGCGGATCGTACCCCGGTTGTTTCATTCATTGCACGCATTGTGCGGCAATCGGCGGCCTAAAATAGCGTCTGGTATTCCGTCGGTTTGAAACCCACGTGGGTGATCTTTTTATGCACCAGTACGGGGCGATTGATCAGGCTCGGCTGCGCTAACATCAACTGGATGGCGTTGGCCTCGTCGATGGTTTCTTTATCCTTGTCCGGTAGCTGTCGCCAGGTGGTGCCGCGCCGGTTGAGCAGCAGCTCCCAGCCGACGGACTTCACCCAGGCACGCAGCTGCTTTTCATCCAGCCCGTCACTGCGCACATCGTGAAACGTGTACTCGATGTTATGCGTCTCCAGCCACTTGCGGGCCTTGCGCACGGTGTCGCAGTTTTTGATGCCGTAAAGAATGGTCATGGGTAAGAAACGAATTAGATGCCGCGCAGCAGTTCGTTGATGCCGACCTTGCCGCGGGTCTTGGCGTCGACCTTTTTCACGATCACCGCGCAGTACAGCGAATAGCTGCCGTCCTTGGAGGGCAGGTTGCCGGACACCACCACCGAACCGGCCGGCACGCGGCCGTAGCTGACTTCTCCGGTTTCGCGATCGTAGATCTTGGTGCTCTGGCCGATGTACACGCCCATGGAAATCACCGAACCCTCTTCGACGATGACGCCTTCCACCACCTCGGAACGTGCGCCGATAAAACAGTTGTCCTCGATGATGGTGGGGGCCGCCTGCAGCGGTTCCAGCACGCCGCCGATACCGACGCCGCCGGACAGGTGCACGTTCTTGCCGATCTGGGCACAGGAGCCGACGGTGGCCCAGGTGTCGACCATGGTGCCGCTGTCGACGTAGGCGCCAATGTTCACGTAGGAGGGCATCAGCACCACGCTGGGGGCGATGTAGGAGCCATGGCGCACGGAGGCGGGCGGCACCACGCGCACCCCGGATTCACGAAAATCGCGGGCATTGTAGTCGGCGTACTTGGATCGCACCTTGTCGAAATAATTGGTGAAGCCACCCTTCATGAATTCATTGTCTTCGATGCGGAATGACAGCAGCACGGCCTTTTTCAGCCATTCATGCACCACCCAGTCGCCATTGACCTTTTCGGCGACGCGCAGCTCACCCGCATCCAGCAGACGCACGGCCTCGGACACATATTCCTTGACGTGGGTGTCGACGTTGCGGGGGGTGATTTTGGCGCGGTGTTCAAAGGCATCTTCGATGACTTTTTTCAGATCGGTCATTATGTTGTGCTCCAGTCAAACGGGATTATTGATTCAAGTATGCGTGTGGTTTGTTACGGTATGTAGTCAGGGTGTCTGTATCGCTGGGCATTCAGCCATTGTCTCAGCCATTGTCTTCCACAAAGCGGCGGATCCGCTGCGCGGCGTCAATGCATTCTTCCAGCGGTGCGACCAGGGCCATGCGCAGCCGATTCTCGCCGGGATTGATCGTCCGCCCGTCCGGGGTCTGCGCATCGCGGGACAGGTAACGGCCGGGCACCACGGTCACGTTTTGCTGCGCAAACAGATCGCGGGCAAAGCTTTCGTCCGTCATGCCCTCACGCCCGGGCGTTTTTGGCCATAGATAAAAACCGGCGTCCGGGCGTTGCACGTCCAGCACGGGCGAGAGTATCTCCAGCACCGCATCGAATTTTGCGCGGTAGCGGGCGCGATTGTCGGCCACGTGTTGCTCATCGTCCCAGGCCTTGATGCTGGCCGCCTGGGTGGGGCCGGGCATGGCGCAACCGTGATAGGTGCGATAGAGCAAAAATTTTTCCAGAATCGCGGCATCGCCGGCCACAAAACCGGAGCGCAGCCCCGGCAGATTGGAACGCTTGGACAGGCTGTGAAAGACCACGCAGCGGCTGAAATCATCACGGCCGATGCTGGCGGCGACCTGCAGCAGGCCGACCGGCGGTGCGGCCTCGTCAAAGTAGATTTCCGAATAACACTCGTCGGCGGCGATAATGAAGTCGTGTTCATCGGCCAGCGCAATCAGCTGGCGCAGCGCGGCCTCGCCGATCACCGCACCGGTGGGGTTGCCCGGCGAGCACAGGTAGATCAGCTGGCAGCGTCGCCAGACCTCGGTCGGCACTGTGTCAAAATCGGGCACGAAGCCGGTGGCCTGCAGGGTGTTCAGGAACCAGGGTTCCGCACCGGCCAGAAAGGCGGCGCCTTCGTAAATCTGGTAAAACGGATTGGGCATCGCCACCAGCGCGTCGCGGCGACGATCCACCACCGCCTGGGCGAATGCGAACAGGGCCTCGCGCGTGCCGTTCACGGGCAGGATGTGGCGCTCCGGATCCAGCAGCGGCGGGGCGATGTCAAAACGTTGCGCCAGCCAGCGGGCGATGCTCTGGCGCAGGGCCAGGCTGCCCTTGGTGAGCGGGTAGTGTTCCAGGCCGCGAAGTTGCGCCGTCAGCTCCGCCACGACAAAATCCGGCGCGGCATGTTTCGGCTCGCCGATGGAGAGGGCGATGGGCGATTTATCCGCCGGTGGCAGAATGCCGTCCTTCAGCACCCGCAGCTTTTCGAACGGGTACGGATGTAGCCGATTAAGGTCTGGATTCATGTGCTTGGTGTTTTTGGTCAGGTCTGAGGTGTTTTTA
The DNA here is from genome assembly GCA_032250735.1 of Gammaproteobacteria bacterium. NCBI lineage: Bacteria > Pseudomonadati > Pseudomonadota > Gammaproteobacteria > Gammaproteobacteria bacterium. The sequence continues at coordinate 6,711 of JAVVEP010000048.1, read as the reverse complement.
TAGGGTCTGAAAAAACAGGCCGTGTAGTATAGCGGAGATCGCCGGGTGATTCACCGACAGTGAACCCCGGATGTGGTGTGGGTATTTTCGTTGGGACGGAATCAGAGCAGGCCATGAGCGCATCAAGTAATGTATTGAAATATCATCGTTTTTTCCCGGCGATCGCGCTGCTGTTCGCCGCCGCCTTCTGGGGCACGGTATGGTATCCGCTGCGCCTGCTGGAGGCCGCGGGCCTGAACGGGCTGTGGACCACCTGGGTGATCTTTTGTGTCGCGGCCCTGCCGGGCCTGTGGCTGGCCTGGCCAAAACGGGCGGAGATGCTGGAGCGGCCCGGCCTGATGCTGCTGATCGCCGTGGCCAATGGCTGGCTGAATGTCGCCTTTGTGCTGGCGGTGCTGGAGGGCAATGTGCTGCGGGTGCTGTTGCTGTTTTATCTGTCGCCGCTGTGGAGCACGCTGCTGGCATGGTGGTGGCTGGGTGAGCGACCGTCACGCTTTGGCCTGGCAATCCTGCTGCTGGCGATGCTCGGCGCGCTGTTGATGCTGTGGAATAGCACCCTGGGTTTTCCCTGGCCGGAGGACAGGGCCGACTGGTTTGCGATCACCGCCGGCATGGGTTTCTCGTTTTCCAATGTCGCGATGCGCCGTCTGCGGCACCTGTCGGATCCGCTCAGGGCTGCGGTCAGCTGGTGGGGGGTGGTGCTGGTGGTTGGCGGCTGGCTGCTGGTCACGCAGGCGCCCTGGCCGACTATCTCCAGTGAGGCCTGGATGGGTGCGGTGCTGCTGGGCGTGGTGGGCATCTTTATCGCCAGCCTGTGTCTGGTCTATGGCGTGTCGCGGATGCCGGTGCACCGTTCGGCGGTGATCCTGCTGTTTGAGCTGGTGGCCGGGGCCGTCTCGGCGCAACTGCTGACGGAGGAGATCGTCACTGCGGTTGAATGGTTTGGCGGCGGCCTGATCATGCTGGCGGCCTATTTGCTAGCGCGGGAGTCCGTCAGGAGTGCCACCGCGAGACAGGCCGGACAGTGAGGGCCACAGCCGCGGCTGTGGAAAAATAGTGCGTAGGGCGCAATAACCAAAGGGCATTGCGCCGCATGGAAGATACCCACTTATTATTATTGAGTCACATGAAAAGGATACCCTTCAATTTCACGCGTCGTGTTAGTCAATGTGGCGCCTTACGATAAGAAACGATAAAAACCGATGAGGAACGATGATGAATGGATTAGAGATAGGCTTTAGCAGTTTTGCGCTGGTGCTGGTTGTGCTGGCAGTGGTGATGATCTTTGCCGGCGTCAAAATAGTGAAGCAGGGGCATGCACTCACCGTCGAGCGCCTGGGCAAGTACACGAAGACATTGCATCCGGGGCTGCATATTATTGTCCCGTTCATCGACAGGATAGGCCACAACCTCAATCTCATGGAGCAGGTGCTGGACATCAAGCGCCAGGTGATCATCACCAAGGATAACGCCACCGCTTCGGTGGATGGGGTGATGTATTTTCAGATCATGGATGCTGCAAAGTCCGCCTACGAGGTGAATAACCTGGTCTATGCGATTCACAATCTGGGTACCACATCGCTGCGTACCGTGATGGGCTCGATGGATCTCGATGAGCTATTGTCGAAGCGCGACGAGATCAACCTGCGGCTGCTGAAAACCATTGATGAGGCCACCAACCCCTGGGGCGTTAAGGTGCAGCGTGTGGAGATCAAGGACATTCAGCCGCCGGCGGATATCCAGCAGGCCATGTCGAAACAGATGGTCGCCGAGCGTGAAAAGCGGGCAGTTGTGCTGGAGGCGCAGGGCATAAAGCAGGCCGAAATCGAACGGGCGGAAGGTGAAAAGCAGGCGGCCATTCTAGAGGCCGAGGGTCGCCTGGAAGCGGCGGAGCGTGATGCCCAGGCGCGCGAGCGTCTGGCAGAGGCGGAGGCGAATGCCACCAGGGTCGTCTCCGAGGCGATTGCTTCCGGTGACATCAATGCGATCAATTATTTTGTCGCCACAAAATACATCGAGTCGCTTCAGGTGATCGGTTCCTCGCCCAACAGTAAGATGGTATTTATGCCGTTAGAGGCCAGCGGAGTGATTGGCGCTATCGGCGGGGTGACCGATCTGCTGAAAAAGGCCAACCAGTCCTGATATTTCACGTGGTGTTTTGAGGAGTCGTTGATGGAAAATTTAGCATTCTGGCACTGGTGGGTAGCGGCGCTGGTGCTGGTGATTATTGAGATGCTGGCACCGGCCACCTTTTTTCTGTGGATGGGTATTTCGGCGGGCGTGGTCGGCCTCCTGCTGTGGATGTTCCCCGGCATGGCCTGGGAGTGGCAGCTTATCGTGTTCGCCATCATGTCGGTCGGCAGTATCGTGTGGTGGCGATTCTGGGCGAAAAAGCACGCCACAAAATCGGAGGACGAAACCCTTAACCACCGCACCCAGCAATATGTGGGGCGTACCTTCACGCTGACCGAACCGATTCGTGACGGGGTGGGAAAGATTCATGTCGATGATGCGCAGTGGCGGGTTTCAGGGGTCGACTGCGAGGCAGGGACGCGCGTAAAAGTCATCTCTGCCGATCCGATGATGTTGTACGTGGAGCCGGTGTAGTGTTCAGGCTGATGCGCAGGCTGGCAACACAGGGGGCATAGTCGGTGTATTCGATTTTACATGTGAGCATGATCGTTGCCGACACCCGCAAGGCATTGGCCTTTTATTGCGGTGTGCTGGGTCTGGTCGAGGATCATCAGCGTCCCGATCTGGGTTATCCCGGTGCCTGGCTGCAGTGTGGCGGGCAGCAGATACATCTGCTGGAATTGCCCAATCCCGATCCGTGTGACGGTCGCCCCGAGCACGGGGGACGCGATCGTCATGTGGCGCTGTCGGTGGCCAGCCTGGATGCGTTGTGTGATGCGCTACAGACAGCGGGCGTGAAATTTACCCTCAGCCGTTCGGGACGCCGCGCACTGTTCTGTCGTGACCCGGACGGCAACGCCCTGGAGTTTATCGAGGGCTAAGGGTGTAGGGCGCAATAACCGAAGGGCATTGCGCCGAATGGATAATACCCACTTCCTGGAACGGTGAGCCGTGCAGGGTGGGTACTGCCTACCCTGCCTGTAGGAGCCGATCCCCCTCGGCGATTCAACCTCAACAATTTCACCAACCCGACCCATCGGCCAGGGGGCTGGCCTCCTACTCAGCACTATCTTTTACTCAGCACGTAGAAGCTGCCAAGGCGCGGTGATGGCGGTTGTGCGCGACATCAGCCGCGCATCACCTGCGACCTCATGCTGTAAAGCACATACAGGATCTCTTCCTGCTCGCGCTGACCGACATTGTTCTTTTCCATCGCTGCCAGCGCGTCGTCCAGCACCGCCATGAACTCATCACTGTCGATATTCATGCCCGCGTGCACGGCCACCATATCGTCGCCCGTGTAGACGGCAGGACCGCCGGTGCCGGTGATGACAAAATTGGCCGCCGCCTTTTTCATGGTATCCACATCGCTATTCGCAAAGCGGCTGGCAATGCGGGCGTTGCCGAGGTGATTGTCAACCAGGTCGCTGGTAATGCGGGTGATACCCTCGGTGCTGCCAAGTCTTTCATAAAGTGATGCGGTCATTTCTTTACTCCTTGTAAAATCAGTTGTTAATGTTGCGAGACGGGTGTCTATGGTGACGTTCATGCCCTGTCGGACAGACTCTAACAGTGTCTTTTGCAGGCATAAAGTACATAATCTGTACCAGTGTCGCGGGCCGAGATAGCTGTGCGGACGATTAGAAATCGGGAATCGGCAATCGATTGGTGAGGGGGAATGATGAAAGGATACGGACAATTCTGCCCATTGGCACAGTCCACACAGCTGTTGTGTGAACGCTGGACCTTGCTGGTGGTGCGTGAACTGATGGCGGGCAGCACGCGATTTAACGAGCTACGCCGAGGTGTGCCGCTGATGTCGCCGACGCTGCTGTCACAACGCCTCAAGCGGCTGGAACAGGCGGGCGTGCTGACGCGGGAGAAAAATCGTGAGGGCAGTGTCTACGCGCTGACCCAGGCGGGCCGGGAGCTGCGGCCGGTGGTGGAATTGCTGGGCGCCTGGGGCCACCGCTGGGTGCGCTCCAGCCTGGATGCCGAGGACCTCGATGCCGGGCTGCTGATGTGGGATATGCGTCGCACCGTCGATGCCCAACAGTTTCCAGCACGGCGTATTGTCATCCAGTTTTTTTATCCTGATGCCCCCAAGGGAGCACGTGACTGGTGGCTGATTTCCGAAAATGGTGAGATTGATTTGTGTCTGAACGATCCCGGCCACGAGGTGGACGTATTCATCGAATCCCCGCTGGCGGCAATGACGGGGGTCTGGATCTGCGAGATTCAGTTTAAGGAGGCAGTCCGCAACGGTGATATCTCGGTAAAGGGTGACCCGAAACTGGCCGCCCGGCTGCAGGACTGGTTATGTGCCAGCCCACTCTCCCGTCTGGGAACCTATCCGGAATTGGGAACCGTCAGCTGGAGCGCGGCGGGGTAGTGCGTAGGGCGTAATAACCGCAGGGCATTGCGCCGCATGGAAGATGTCCATTCAGCATTTAATGCTTTTATGCACGGTAGCTATAACTGTATTTATTAACACCCCGAGGCAACTATGAGACCGTGGGAATTATTGCAACGCACCACGGTGCCGGGTGACGGCTGCGAATTGCGCCTTTACCGCCGTGGTGACGAGTATTCCATCAATTGCGTAGGGCGCAATAACCGCAGGGCATTGCGCCGCATGGACGATACCCACTTATGCTGGCCAACACCATGAGACAACTATGAGACCGTGGGAATTATTGCAACGCACCACGGTGCCGGGTGACGGCTGCGAATTGCGCCTTTACCGCCGTGGTGACGAGTATTCCATCAATTGCGTAGGGCGCAATAACCGCAGGGCATTGCGCCGCATGGACGATACCCACTTATGCTGGCCAACACCATGAGGCAACTATGAGACCGTGGGAATTATTGCAACGCACCACGGTGCCGGGTGATGGCTGCGAATTGCGCCTTTACCGCCGTGGTGACGAGTATTCCATCAAGGCCGGTAACAGTGAGTTGATGAACAGCCGGGTGCACGGCTCGGAGGATGCGCTGGCCGAGCTGGCCTGTCAGCGGCTGGCGGATCGAACCTCGCCCCGGGTGTTGATCGGCGGGCTGGGCATGGGCTTTACCCTGGCAGCGGCATTACAGCAGCTGGGGCCGGGTGCCGAGGTGGTAGTCGCCGAACTGGTGTCGGCGGTGGTGAGCTGGAATCGGGAGCTGCTGTCCGCACTGGCGGGGCATCCGCTGGAGGATCCCCGCGTCACGGTCCATGAAGGTGATGTCGGGCAGCTCATCGCTGCGGGGCGGGGCGGCTATGATGCGATTCTGCTGGATGTGGACAATGGCCCGGAGGGCCTGACCCGCAAGGAGAATAACGGCCTCTACAGCCCGTCCGGATTGATTACCGCCTTCAACGCCTTGCGCCCGCAGGGTATCCTGGGCGTGTGGTCCATCAGCCCGGATCAGGCCTTCAGCAAACGCCTGGCGCAGGCCGGTTTTGGCGTGGAGGAGATTCGCGCCCGGGCGCGGGGCCGTCACGGTGGGGCGCGGCACATGATCTGGCTCGGCACAAGGCGCAAAGAGCCGGGCACAAATAACCGAAAGTAGAGTCTGCTGGAATAACAATGATGGTGAAGATGATGACAGCAATCGACGGAGTGCAGCACGATGGGTAATTCGCTTTTTGAACAGCTGAAAAAGACCGGCCTGGTAGATGAAAAAAAGGCCAAAAAAGTCAAGCAGAGCCAGTATAAAAATCAGCAGCAGAAGGTGAAAAAGGGGGCCGCCGTGCCGCCCGACGAGGCGACCCTGCTGGCCCAGAAGGCGCTCGCGGAAAAAGTGGAGCGCGATCGCCTGCTCAACCAGGAAAAAAAGGCCGAGGCCGAGAACCGGGCGATTGCCGCGCAGATCCGCCAGCTGATCGAGACCAACCGGCTAAAGGATAGCGACGGTGATGTGGTCTACAACTTTACCGATGCCAATGTGGTCAGGCGCCTGTATGTCTCCGAGCAGGCGCACCGGCATCTGGTGTCCGGCCAGCTGGCGATCGCCAAACTGGGCGAGGCCTATGCCCTGGTGCCAGCGCCGGTGGCGGACAAAATCAGACAACGCGATGCCCAGTGCATCATCCACAATGATGCCCCGGTGCAGGCCGCGCCCGCCGAGGATGATCCATACGCAGACTATGAAATCCCCGATGACCTTATGTGGTAGCACACGTCAGCAGCCAGGTAGGGTGGGCACTTTTTTGTGCCTACGCGGAAGTTAAGTAGAAGCAACATGAGGCGTAAGCCTTCCCAGCCAAGTAGGGATAAAGAGTGAATATGATACTTGCCCCCTTTCTTTTTCCTGAATCCGTAACTTCTCAAGAGCATTCGCTCTTCCCATATCATTCCAAGCGAATTCGTCAAAACCAAACGTGTTTCGCACCCGATATAGGTGGTTTCAACCGGTATTTTTCAAGAATAATTGCAAATTATCATGGTTGACTGTTTTTGGCCGATACCTGCCCATATTGCCACTGCTACGCCGGAAAACGGTGCGCAAGAATGATGTTTTATTATCCGTAAGCCAGCTTTTTATGGCTCTTCAGCAGAATTAGTGGGTAAAAACCACCGGGAATTTTGAAACAGG
>JAVVEP010000047.1 GCA_032250735.1 Gammaproteobacteria bacterium | reverse complement strand
AGGAGGTGATCTGGCTCAGCGAGACGGCCGTTTATGATGGCAGCAAGCCGGTACGTGGTGGCGTGCCGATCTGCTGGCCCTGGTTTGGCCCGTATGATGCGCAGGGCATGGGCGAGGACCCGACCGATGTAGCAAAAAAAGGCCATGGCGTGGCCCGTTACGAGTTCTGGGAAGTGGCCTCGGTACGCAGCGTGGATAACGACGCCACCGAAGTGGTGTTGCAGCTTGAACCCAATGATTCGATTCGTCAGGCCTGGCCGTTACCGTTTGTATTGAAACTCGTAGTGACACTCGGTGAGAAGCTGACCCTGGAACTGATTGGCGAGAATCGCAGCGAGCGCGACTGGGTGGTCTCCGAGGCGTTTCACACCTATTTCCGTGTCGCCAATGCCGACGGACTGACGCTCGAGGGCCTGGACGGGGCCACGTATATCGACAAACTGCATGACGGCCAGCGGTTCACCCAGACAGGCCCACTGTCGGTGACGACGCCGATGGAGTGCGTGTTCGTCGATCACCCCGATCAGGTAATCCTCGAAGACAGCGGCAACCAGCGCCAGATCGTGATGCAGAAGAGCAACAGCGCCAGCACGGTCATCTGGAACCCGGGCCCCGAAGGTGCCAAAGGCTTTGCCGACATGCCCGACGATGAGTACGCGCACATGGTGTGCGTCGAGGCGGCCAATGCGCTGGACAACGCCTATACCCTCAAGGCGGGGGAATCACACCGCATGGCGATGACCCTCGCAGTGCGTTAGATCGACACGGCTCCGATGCAACGCTGTTGCCACTACAAAAACAGGCCAAGGAGGGCCTGTTAACACTATTTCCGAGTGATCGTGCCAGGCCGGCGCCTTGTATGAAATGACGTAATTAGAGGAAAATACCAGATTTTATTCACTGATTCGGGAAGATCGCCCGCATAGTGTGGTCACCCATTGTCAATTTTGATGCCTGCACCGGAGAAAACAAACAACGTATGAGTAGTGTTGAAGTAGAAGAAAAGGCCCGTCTGGGAGCATGTCAGACGAGCATCCGCAACGCGCTTGACCAGATCGACACACGCCTGCGTGACTATGCGCAGGAGATCCAGAGCCGCAAGGAATACCTGTGGGAGGCGCGGCGCGACATGGATCACATCGAGAAGATTGCGGTGCGTCAGACCATCGAACAGACCCTGGATTCCGCCGAGGTGCTCCAGGCGCAGCAGCAGAAGCTGCGCAAGCTGATACACTCGCCCTACTTCGGCCGCTTCGATTTCCACAAAAGCGGCGAGGCGGGCAGTGAACCGATCTACATCGGCGTGCACCATTTCCGTGACGAAACCGTACACCAGACCCTCGTCTATGACTGGCGCGCGCCGATTGCCTCGATGTTCTACGACTACGAGACCGGCCCGGCACGCTACCAGGCGCCGGCGGGCGAGATCGAGGGCCAGTTGACGCGCAAGCGTCAGTTCCGTATTCGCGACGGACAAATGGAGTTCGTGATCGAATCCGGTGTGCACATCGTCGATGACGTGCTGCAGGAAGAACTCAGTCGCGCCAGCGGCGACGAAGGCATGAAGAATATCGTCGCCACCATCCAGCGTGACCAGAACGCCATCATCCGCAACGACGACGCCCATACCCTGATCATCCAGGGCGTGGCGGGCTCCGGCAAGACCTCCATCGCGCTGCACCGCATTGCCTACCTGCTGTACCGCTTCAAGGACACCTTGAGTTCCGACGACATCCTGATCATCTCGCCCAACCGCGTGTTCGCCGACTACATCGGCAACGTGCTGCCCGAGCTGGGCGAGGAACAGGTGGCCGAGATCGGCATGGAGGACCTCGCCGCCGAGCTGCTGGATCACCAGTACCGCTTTCAGAGCTTTTTCGAACAGACAACACAACTGCTGGAAAAAAACGATGCCGCGCTCAAGGCGCGCATCGCCGCCAAAGCCTCGCCAGATTTCCTGCGCCAGATCGATCGCTATGCCGACGAACTGGAAAAGCGCTCTTTTGAAGCTGTCGAATGGCGCACGGGCCGCAAGATCGTACCGGACTGGTTCTTCGCCGAGACCTGGCGCAAACATCGCGGCGTGGCGCTCACCGAGCGTATCGCCCGCGTGGTGAAGGCGGCCGAAACCCAGATCGGCATCCACTACAATTACGACCTGCGCACCGACGAGCGCCAATCCCTGCGCGAGGCCATCCGTGGCATGGTACGCAAAAAGACCTTGCGCCAGGCCTACCAGCGCCTGTACGAGTGGCTAGGACAGCCGGAGCTGTTCAAGCCCGCTGGCGGCAAGCTCGAATACGGCGATGTGTTTCCGCTCATCTATCTCAAGATGCGCCTGGAGGGTATCCGCAACCCCCGCCCGGCGGTGAAGCATTTGCTGATCGACGAGATGCAGGATTACACCCCGGTGCAGTACGCGGTGCTGGCCCGGCTGTTTTCCTGCCGCAAGACGGTGCTTGGCGACGCAACCCAGTCGGTCAACCCCTACAGCAGTTCCAGCGCCGAGCAAATCCAGCGCTCGCTGCAGTCCGCCATCCAGGTCAAGCTCACCAAGAGCTACCGCTCCACCTGGGAGATCATGCAGTTCGCGCTGGCCATTTCACCCAACCCGGAACTGGAAGCGATGAAGCGCCACGGCGAGGCGCCAGAGGTGGTGAGTTACAAGCGACCGGCACAGATGGTCGAACGGATTGGCAAGGAGATCGAGGCGTTCCGTGGTTCCGAACATCACAGCCTGGCCATCATCGCCAAGACCCAAAAGCAGGCGGCGCGGTTGCACAAATCGCTGGCCGACGCCGGCGTCGAGACGCGCCTGCTCGCCGCCGACAGCACCGGCTTTTCCAGCGGGGTGATCGTCTGCACCGCGCACCTGGCCAAGGGGCTGGAGTTCGACCGCGTTATCGTCGCCGATGCCGGTGCGGGCAACTATCACACCGAGATGGATCGTAACCTTTTATATATCGCCTGCACCCGCGCCATGCACCGGCTGACACTCTTTAGTGTCGGTGAACCCTCACCGCTGTTGCCGTCGGCTGCGGCGGCTTGCGCAACAGGATGACATCCTGGCCCACGAACGTGGCGACGCAACCCGTACGGCCGGCCCACCAGGTGAAGGTGTCGCGGGAAAAGAAACAGACGTGGGTCGGATCGTTCTTGTAGTGCCAGTTGGCGAAGGCGCTCTGACTGCTGACCAGCTTGGTCATCAATCCCAGCCAGCCGCCGGGCGGGATCAGATTCCATAGCCGCGTAAACACCTCGCCTGGCGCATGCAGATGTTCGGCCACTTCACTGGCGGTGACAAAATCGTACGTCCGCCGCAAAACGCCGTCATCCGGGGCGTAGAAGGGATCGTAGATGGCCATGTCATAACCCGCCTCGGCGAACATCACCGACAGGGTCGGCCCCGGCCCGCTGCCGAAATCCAGCCCCCGCGCTGGCGGGTCCACCCGCTGGCGCACCGGTTCGAACAGCCGCGACAGAAACCGGCGGTATCCCGGGTCGCCCGGGTCGTTGTCGTGCAGGTCGTAGTGCGCCTTCTCGGCCGCTGGTGACAGACGATAAGCGGGCGGCACGAACACCAACTGGCAACAGCCGCATTGACGGTAGGGCCGACGCGCGTCCTGATGATAAAAAACCGTGCGCCCGTGGCCGCACAAGGGGCAGTGCATGGGTGATCGCTTCTCCATGGGGTTGATGTCGTATTGTACCCCCTTCATGGCCCACCGTTTCCCCCTCTTACCGGTGCCCGGCAATCCGCTCGGCAATGACATAAACCGCCTCAAGCTCGCTACAGTTTCGCTCACGCATGATGGCGGCGCGCTCTGCCTTCTCGTGCTTTTCCGTCATGGCGAGAGCCAGTGACAGTGGCGGCGGCACGTTACGAAACAGGGCTTCGAGATTGTCGGAGAGCACCACGCCCTCGACGTATTTGCCGGGCTCCTTGCGTGCCGAGAGCAGCAGGCTGCGCTGCACGTCGGTCAGGTCCTTGAAGCGCGCGATCTGCTCGACTTCTTCTTTGGGCATGACCAGACACAGCCACCACTCCATCATGTTGAGCATCTTGCGGCTGGCGTCGGGGAAGTCTTCCAGATTCTGGGTTGCGATCCAGAACCAGGCGCCGAGCTTGCGCCACATCTTGGTGATCTTGACCACGTAGCGAGCCAACAAGGGATTGGTCGTGATGATGTGACCCTCGTCGGTCACCACCAGGGTCGGCCGGGCATCGTGCTGGTGGCGTTCCACCAGGTCGTTGATGTGGCTCATCATGGAGATGTAGGCCACGGTGAGCTGATCCTCGTAACCTTCCCGTGCCAGCATGCCCATTTCCAGTATGGTGACGTCGGACTCCGGCCAACGGGTGCCGGGGCGGTTGAAGAAGTGGCCGGCGAGGCCGGAGCAAAACAGCGCCATGCCGTCACCCATCTCAATTGCGCGGTTGCGCCGATGTTCGGGCAGGTTTTGATCGCGGCCGATGGTGTGCAAGGCAGTGACCACGTCCTCGGTGATCACTTGATCCCTACCACTCTCTTTAACCGTCTTCGCAGCCAGGAAAATGGCATTCCGTATCAATAGCCGATCGGCCCGGCTCATGCGCGCGTCTTCACGCTCATCACCGCCAGTGATCATGATCCGGGCGGCGATTTCCATTTCACCTAAAATATCCCGACCGCCACCTTCACTTTCGAGCTCATCGTCGTCATAGATCAGATCATCCGGATCCTTGGGAAGGTGCACGCGGCGTTCTTTATCCAACACGCGCAACGCATCCGCGAACGGTGGCAAGCTTACATCTACATTCGGGTTCAAGGTGACCTGGTTGACGGAGATGTCGTGGGCCTGGAAGTGCTGACCCAGTAACGAGAATGAACCACCGGCCTCGATGATGAATATACGTGGGCGATACATTGCGGCCATCTGTTGCAGCAGATAAACCAGGAGTGCCGACTTGCCCGCCCCGGTGGGACCGAGGATCAGCATATGAGCGTTCTTCTTGCGGTCGGCCCGATGCAACGGATCGAAGGTCAAGGGTTCGGCGCCACGGTTAAAGAAGACCAAGCCCGGATGACCGGTTCCCTTCGATCGGCCATACAGGGGTAACAGATTGGCGGCATGACTGGAGAAGACCAACCGTGAGCGGCGACTGGACTTGTCCATCGACACATCATAGGCCATCGGCAAGTTACGCATGTAGCTGTCCAGTGCAAGCAGATCCGCTTCCTGCAGGATCGGTTGCAGGCCATTGGGCAGCAGTAACGCATTCAGCTGATTCACATTGGCGCGCAGCGACTTCGGATGGTCACCGCGCACGTAGAAAGCAATGCCCAGTGGATAGAGCTTGTTGCCCTGCGCCATCTCCCGCTCGACAAGTTCTGCATCCTCGCGTGTCAGTGCGGCCTCGGCGGAATCGCCCACAGCGGCACGTTTGACCTGGGCGATGTGGTTGCGGGTGAAATCCTGCGGTTTGACCGTCAGGGTCAGTACCATCACGGTGTGCTCCGGCAGGCGATCGAAAAGCGAGAAGACGTGGTCACCGGCCTGACGTTCGGCAGTCATGTGCCCCACCTCCGGTGCACGTCGTAATCCCTGGATCGTGACCACGGTGTGCGGCAGACCATCGAACCACCATGTCGAGGTTTCGTTATCCGAACGCGGCATCGTGAGTGTGAGCCGCTCGGCCAGGTCATAGCCGAACGGGAGGTCCTCGTCGCCGGGATACGGGGCGACTTCCAATAACTTGTCGGGATCACCGTCCGCGATCGCGGGTTTTGGATTGAACCACTTGAGCAACCATTCGTAGAGATCCTTGCCGGTACTCCGTCGCACGCGAATGCCGGCCGAGGCCAGTGAGGCGACCCACTTGGTCGCCACATCGTTCATCGCTTCTTCGACTTCGATAGCTGGAGGCAGCTTTCCCTTAGTTTTCAAGCGACGATAGAGTGTCGCGCGCACACGGCGCACCTGCCCCCGCCAGTGGGTTCCGGTTACTGCTGTGTCATCGAACAGTCCGCCGGGACGAGAGATCCGCGCCAGGTGCTGCGAAAACGTATCCTGGAAGTGTCGGGTGAATGCCGTGTCTTTTGCGCCCGGTTGTGCATAGTCCGCCAGTTCTTTTTGAAACCCTTGCAGACTCGGTTCGTCCTGAACGTAGACCTGCAAAATCCAGGGGGCATCATCGTCTTCGGGAATGGCATCGGTCAGTGCCGTCTGAATAGCATCGCGCAATTGCGTCATGAACTGGGGTGTACGGGCCTCGGTACCGACGGGGAGGATCTCAAACAAGGCCCCCACACTGATTCCGTCTTCCAGCAGAAAGGTGCGACTGTCCGGATCGTACTCCACCCAGGGCAGGAGATCGGTGAACGACGGCGGGCGATCATACAAACGCTTGGCCGCCGTCGTGGTCACGGGCGCTTCCGCTGGGTCGTGAGACTGCTTCGATGATTCACGTGACAGAAACTTCGCCATGCTCATTTCCCCTGCCGTTTGATCGGCACTTCACCCGGCAGTGCGTACTCGACCCGCTCATACATAGGGAACTTCGTCACATAACCGGGCACCGGCACCTGCTCGCCGCCTGCCAGGTGGGGAAACACATACATCACCAGACTCGGATTCGGTAGCCGGGGGAAAGTGGTGTCAATCTCGTTGTGGGCCTCGCGCGTGTAGCCATAAAGCGAACCGTCGCCGTCAACGATGGAACGATTTCCCAGCTCATTCCGAATTACCAAGGGATCGCGTGCACCCAACTGTTGTATGTGTTGCTCGTAGATGGCTTTCATGGGTGGGCCGTCCTGAGGCAACACCGCGTCCTTGGTGCTGGCACAGCCAGACAGCACGAGACTAATCCAGCCGAGCGCGGTGATAAGGGTTGATGGTTTTCGCATGATTGAGTTTCCTGCCTTTAAGATCGAGATCAATGGGAAGTTCGCGATCGACGTGAATGGCAATGCCGGTACCGGCCGGCACAAACACCGCGTCGAAGCTCTGGGACTGGCGTTCCAGCAACCACTTGGCGACCTCGTCACTGCCGCCGGAGATGGTCTTGCCGAGCACGTAGGTGCCGACATCGCCGGTAACATTATTGGTCGCCGCTCCAGTATCACTGACGACTGAGGTGGTCTCGGCCGCAGCCGCCGCGTCTGCCGCCGCCTGCACCGCCATCACACCAATGCGCTGGGTGAGAAATGCCGGCGCGTTGGTCTTGCGATCACCACTGATGCACGGGATACCCTGTTGGTCCGAGATCCAGCCCAAGGGACGGTTACTACTACTACCCGTCTGGCCACCGCGGTCATCACCGGAAATCGTGCGGATGGTACCGTCGTCGAAAACGAAGGTAACCGAATCGAGTCGGCCGGTGACGCAGGACAATGTCCAATCGCCGATTGCCGTGCCGCTCCACACCATCCCCTGCACGCCGGGCACGGTGAGACCGTTGGCGGCCAGGTTATCCGCACCGGTGATTACCTTGAATGGCATGGGGTCACGCACCTGACCCTGCACCGGCACCCGACCGACCAGGGCGGTCATGGCCGTCGAACCGATGAGCGTGGCATTGCGCGGGACGGTGTAGACGGGTTGCAGCGTGTCCAACTCCCGAGCGATGTTGCCGGTCTGTTCACGGGCGCTACTCAGCGCTCCACCGGTAGACTGACGGACCTGATGCAACAGACCGTTCCCGTTCGCCGCACCCGCATCATCATCAATGGCATCCAGTGGATTGATCCAGACCAATCCCGCGACCGGCGCTACACCCGCGCCACCACCATCGAATCCCAGCCCAACCGGGATATCACCGCCGGCCTGGGTTGGTTTCCCATGTGAAAGCGACTGCGACAAGGCATCCACCCGTGCCATCAGTGAAGACAGCACGCTCGAATCCATCCGCCCGCGCGCCTCCTGATCGTGCTCGCGCGACAACAGTTCACGTTTGACGCGTGTCGTTACGTTCTCCTCGATCTGGGCGCGATTGTTCAGCAGCTGCCGGTTCTCATTGCGCAGCGTTCCATTGTCCTTCCGCAAGGCTTCGACCTCGGCGGTCATGGCCGCGACATTTGCCGTCAGCGTCTTGATGGTGTCGGCCGGCGTATCCGCGTCCGGTACCGGTGCCTGCGGCACGGCCTCCATCACGACCTGGTCATTTGGCTCATTCGAGCATGACTTGAGGGTGACAAACGCCAGCATGAGCACCACGACACCGGCGAGAAGGGGTAACAATCGATTACTGGTTGCTATGGCCATGGGCTTACCTATTGCGAGGATTCGAACGGCCGAGCCGAGATCAGGTACACGGCCGTGGTGTCCGCCTCACTGCCGGCGGCCAACAGGCGATTGTGCTGGAAGGCCGCGGCCAGCCAAGCACCACGCAGATTACGGGGATCGAGGATCTGCGGCCGATCGCTTCGGTTGGAAAGTTTGACGGCCGTGACATACAGACCATCTGCCCGCCAGGCCACCAGTGGCGTGGCGTCGACCGCATCACCACGCAACAGGGCAACGGAGTCACGCGCTACTGGAATCCGCATAATGCCCGGTCTGTCTTGCACGAGCCGTGCGGGTGCATAAAGCTGTTGGGCTGCGAAACGGGTCAGGGTTACATAGCTGTATTGTGCGGCTGCATCGTTACTGTTGACAGACGCAGTCGTCTGGCCGGATTCACGCTCACCGGTCTTCTTCACAAACACCTGCACGGGATTCGTCTGGCCACCCTCTTTTGATGCCGACAGATCGAAGAGATAGATCTGTCCACCGTCGATCGTGCGCACCATGACGCGCGTGGCATCAAAGGGGGCACTGGCGAGGAAGTACACCGTGCCATTGACACTCTGGGTACGCAGCTGTGCTTGCAAGGATGCGGGTACGCCCACCTTGACCGATGCCGGAAAGTGTACCAACCGTTCGTGGCCGACCTTGAGTGTGAGTCGGATGGGCGTCTTCTTCCACTCGATACGCTCAGGGAATTCCGACTCGGCATGAACAAAAGATTGCATCAACAGCAACCCGAGTCCAAACCAGAAAATGACACTACGTTTTAGATTGTTTGATGTACGCATACGTTGATCCCTGTTTCGTCACTTGCCTTGCGCCGACTCGTCAGCAAGTTCGGCTTCACTCAGCCGCCGGGGCCCGGTCGCACCAAAACCATCCAGCGCCAGTCCCCACGGATTCGATTCCGGATCGACGGAAAGACGCACAACGCGAAGCGGATAACGGATGGTCGTCTTCTTCACCGTCATCCCTTTCACCGACTCGAAAAGGTCAATATCCAGCCACACTACCCAGACACCCGGTGCAAGCACATCCACCCGACGTTCCTCATAACCATGACCGGGCACCTCTTGCACGCCACGTACACGGTAGGCCAACTCACCCTGTTTGCCTTTCAGCTCCATATCGGCGATGAGATCGGCCCGATAGCGCGGCGTGACATACGGCGAAACACGAAAGATCGCTTTGCCATAATCCCGCGCACCGTCTTCCGACCAGTGATTGAGTTGCTGGAAGATATAGAAGGCGAAGGCGTAGACGTTGGCTGGCGGCACTTGGTCGACGGCCTGTGTTGCACCGGAACGCAGATCCGGTGGGACGTGGACGGTGAGATGCTTGGGTGACTGACTCCAGCCAAACCACAGCGCCAGGATAATCACAACCTGCACACCGATAATGATCCACAGCGAGCGCAGATGAGCACGGACGTTATCGATCTCGTACCGGTATCGTCGCATCCCAGGTCCTCCCGATATCCCAGGCGCCAGAGCGCCGAACGAATGCCGAACGACGCAAGCCGTGGTCATCCAGCCAGATCATGATCTGTTGCTGGTAATAGCCGTCCGGCCGGCCTCGCTTGAGACGTTGAAACAGACTGGCCATCACGATGACCGTGGCGACCACACCCACCCCGGCGATCCCAAAACCCATGGTGACCACGCCCATCAACCATGCCAGGAGGAGACTGACAGGCAACCAGATGAGCGCGGCCACACCAACAATGACGCCCAGTTCGGACGACGAACAACCTTTGAAGATCGCTGGCTCAACATTGAGCCGGTCAGCCAGAATGTCACCTCGATGTGCCATCCTTTTAGATGACGCCCGCGGCTTCCGTCAGCAGGTAGCTGGCGAAGATCAGCACGATCGCACCGACGATGCCCAGCACACCGACCTCAGCCCACTCGGCCTTGCCTTGTCGTGCCTCATTGAACTTGGAAAATCCGAGATAGGCGATCCACAGAAACCCGAGCACCGCGATAGCGAGCCCGAGCACGAGCCCACCGTCTTTGATATAGCCCTTGATCAACGAGATCCAGTCACCCGCCGCCGGCGCGGTACTGGGTGCCACCGGCGTCGGCAAGGCAGCCCACACCGATTGATACGCAGACATCGCCAGCAGCCCAATTGCGGCTGCACCTTTTTTAAATGTTTTCATCATGATTACTTTTCCTCCGAGGTAACGGGGCCACTCCCCGAATTATTGACGCAGTGATGGCTAATGCCTCACCGCAGATAAAATCCCAACACCATGAGCACGATGCTCGCGCGCAGTGCACTCCAGATCACATCGAACAAGACCACTTGACCGTTCTGCCAGGCCCGAAAGGTGCCCAACGTCACCCAGATCACCCAGATAAACGCGAGTACAAGCACTACGGACGCGATGCCGATCAGCAGTGTCGACGGAATAACTCCGGAACCTGCCTGAAATGCCGTGTTCTGCGCGGGTGTCATGGTCATCCATCATCGACGGTAGTCACCGCGCAATGGCGGAAAGGTTCTTGGCTCGGCCCGAGGTACGTCGATGTGCTCCTGGATGCCCTGCTGTACTCTTAACAGGTCTTGACGCAGCCAGTCGTAGCGGAGCCGGATACGGGCATCCGGGTTGGCTTGTGACTCGGCTTCACGGATCAAGGGTTCGAGCGCCTCAAGCTCATGAGCAATTCTCGCGAGCGCCGCACGTTCACCATCGGTATCAGCGACGGCGAACTGAGTTGGTAAGGCAGTGCTGAGAAGTCCTGCTATCAGGACATGGGCAATTCGCATCGATGTCTTCCCCGTGTTGTGCATAAAGCGCATGGTGGGACATCGGGAAAGAACGGGCTACGGAAAATCAATTCCGTGTCGTGCGGGGTTTTAATAGATGGTGGCGGCAAACAATAGATTTGTGGCTCTTCAGCAGAATTAGTGGGTAAAAACCACCGGGAATTTTGAAACAGGAAG
>JAVVEP010000046.1 GCA_032250735.1 Gammaproteobacteria bacterium | reverse complement strand
GCAGCCGAAAAGCGACGTCCGCAGTAGGTCGACGATTTTTTCACAGGCTCTCAGCGCAACGCTTAAAGTTTTCGATTCCCAACCCGCTAAATAGAGTAGACACATTATCGAATCACTGGATGAATCGGGCTCGTATGCGTTAGCGGTATGCGGGCCTGTGTTTTTCAACCCGATACCGATACGTTACACAAGGAGGTCCACGGAGAAAATTTGTTATGGTTATAAAGCGCAATCTACACAATATTGATATCGCCGTGCGCGTCATGATAGGCGTAGCCCTGGTCTACATCTGCTTTATTGACACCGATTATATCGGCAACGATGTGGTGAGATGGTTGCTGGGAATCTATGGCATCGTGAACCTCATCTCCGCCTCGCTGCGCTCCTGCCCTATTTACGCGCTCGCCGGCATCAGCACCTTTCGCCAATAATTCCACCTGCACCCCCGATCATTTTCATGTCATTTCGCGCCAAGCTGATCCTTTCATTCATCTCCGTCATCCTGCTAATCGTGATGATATTCAGCGCCGTGGCCTATACCAGCGCGCGCGATTACACGCGACAAAACGGACAGATTCTGGTCCACAAGGAAAACCTGCGACTCATCAGCCAGCTTGGGCAACAAACCCCCAGCCTGGAGCAGATCCAGCAGCTGTTCCCTGCCGGCAAACACACTGACCAGCTCTACATTATCATCGACAGCCAGACTGACGAGATCGCCAGCGAGGGAAAAAACTCCACGGCGATTCAGCTGCAACAAAAGGTAGCGCAAAAGATCCTGTCGGCGAAGAACCGGGCCATGCTGAACCCGGATTCATCTGGCCACAATGATGGTGTCATCAGCTTCAACGATGAAGAATATCTGTGGGCAAGCGATGCCATCCCCAACACCTCGTACAAACTCATCAGCATCTACCGTCACACCGAAAACAATATCCGACATTTCCTGGATTATATCGGCATGCCTCTGGGCATCACCCTGTTTATCGGAATCTGGATCGCAGTATGGGCCTCCGCCATTCTTGCCAATCTGTTTCAGAAAATTGACGACACCAATCTGCAACTGAAATTTCAGGCCCATCACGACCCGCTGACGCAACTGCCCAATCGTGACGCCCTTTCTTACGTGACCCAGCAGGCCATCGAATCGGCCAGGAGCGCGGAGGGAGAGTTAATCTTTTGCCTCATCGACATCGAGGCCTTGAAGGATATTAACGACTCACTGGGCCATGAAAACGGCGACATCCTTCTGAACCTGATATCGCAACGCCTAAAAGGTTCACTACGTTCGTCCGACCACATCGGCCGGTTTGGCGGCAACAAATTTGCCGTTATCCTCAATCACACAGAGACAGGGAACATTGAGGCCATCAGCAACAAGCTGCTGGAGAATTTCGAGGCCACCTTTGAGATAAGCAATCACAGCCTTTATGTGCGCGCCATACTGGGCATCTCCATCTTCCCCAACCACGCTGACAACAGCCAGATCCTCATTCAGAAGGCGGAAACCGCGCTACACAAGGCACGCAAGATGGCCCTGGACTTTGCCATATACGATACCAGCCTGGACAAGAATAATGCGGATCGTCTGCGACTCACGCATGACCTGCGCGGTGCGATTCACGACGACGCACTGAAACTGTATTACCAGCCCCAGCTCGATATCCGCAGCGGCACCATCAAAAGTGTCGAAGCACTGGCTCGCTGGATACATCCGACCCAGGGGTTTGTTCCACCGGATGTGTTTATCGAGATCGCGGAACACGCCGGCCTGATCCAGTCGCTGACCGACTGGGTGTTGCGCACTGCAATCAGGCAATGTGCCGAATGGCAAAAGATAGGCCTGCACATCACCGTATCGGTAAATCTTTCCGCGCGGAATCTGCACGACGAAACTCTCGGCACCCAGGTTTCCAACCTGCTCAATTACTGGAACGTAAAACCCGAACAGCTGTGCCTGGAAATCACCGAAACCTCGATGATGGCAGACCCGGAACACGCACGAACTGTGCTGGATGGCCTGGACAACCTTGGCGTCAGAATATCGATCGATGACTTTGGCACAGGCTATTCGTCGTTAGCGTATTTAAAACAGCTGCCGGTGGACGAGCTGAAGGTCGACAAATCCTTTGTATTGAATATGTCGAACGATGAAAGCGACGCCTCTATTGTGCGCGCCACGGTCAGTCTCGCGCATGATCTTGGATTAGAGGTAGTCGCCGAAGGCGTGGAAGACCAGGCTGCTCAAGATGAGTTGCAAAAACTGGGGTGTGAACTTATCCAGGGTTACCACTTCGCCAGACCCATGCCGGAAACAGACCTCACACCGATGTTGATTGCCAATAGCGCCAGCAATGATGAACATAAACCCATGCACAGCGCAGCCAGCCTTCAGCCAGGCACCAGTTAAGCGGGCCTTTTATATAACTACAGGTATGCGCCTTACCAGCCGAATCTCTGCAGGCCCTACGTCGGCCTGATAGGCGATAGCCTCAACGCCTGCCGCCATTGCCTCGCGCAGCACACGCCCATATTCACTATCAATCTCATCCGCCGGTCGCAGCTCGACGCAGTCGGCACGCTGCACACAAAAAAAGATGACCGCGCGCATCCCGGCCTCGACCATGGCCATTAATTCACGCAGATGCTTTACGCCCCGCACGGTGACCGCATCCGGAAAATAGGCGACACCCCGCGTGGCCAGGGTGACGTTTTTCACCTCAACATAACAGGCTGGCCTGCTGTCTGTTTCTGGCGTTTCCAGTAACAAGTCAACCCGGCTCCTTTGCCGCCCATAATTCACCTCGCGCCGCATCGTGGCATAGCTTCCCAGCTCGGACACCACGCCGGATTCAATGGCCTCGGCGACCAGATGATTGCTGCGCAGCGTATTAATGCCACACAACACGCCGGGCTCGACCTCTACCATCTCCCAGGTATGGGCGTATTTTCGTTTGGGATTGTCCGCGCGGCTCAGCCAGACTCGGCTGCCCGGTGTGCTGCAGCCCGTCATCGCGCCGGTATTTGAGGTGTGTGCTGTCAGCACTTCGCCATCGGCCAGGGCCACATCCAGCAAAAAGCGCTTATAGCGCTGGATCAGCCGACCTTCGAGCAGGTCATGAGGAAGCTTCAAGGAGTATTAAGAAAAGCTGAAAAGTGAAAAAAGCTGTGGGGATAACGCCGGGCCCATTAGCACCGGCCCGGCGATACCCGTTCCGCCTTTTATTTTGCCATCGCCAGCAGCAGCTCATTCATCCGCTTCACAAAGCTTGCGGGATCGTCCAGTTGACCGCCTTCCGCCAGCAATGCCTGATCGAACAGCACCTGGGTCAGGGCGGTAAACTGGGACTCGTCGGCCTCGTCCTTTAATCTCAGTACCAGCGGATGCTCCGGGTTCAGTTCAAACACGGGCCTGTTCTCGGGTATCTTCTGGCCGGCCGATTTCAGGATGCGTTCCAGATTGGCGCTCATGTCACTTTCCCGGGTTACCAGGCAGGCCGGCGAGGTCGTCAAGCGATGCGTAATCCGCACATCACTGACGCTGTCGCCCAGCGCCGCCTTGACCCGCGCAATAATGTCCTCGAAGGCCTTGCCGATCTCTTCCTGTGCGGATTTCTCGGTCTCGTCTTCCAGCTCACCCAGATTCAGTTCACCCTGGGCCACCGACTTCAGCGGCTTGCCCTCAAACTCGGTCAGGGAACTGACCAGCCATTCATCCACCCGATCGGTTAACAGCAGGACCTCGATGCCTTTCTTGCGAAAGATCTCAAGATGGGGGCTGTTCTTGGCGGCGGCGAAACTCTCCGCGGTCACGAAATAGATGGCCTCCTGCGCCGGCTTCATGCGGCCCATATAATCGGCCAGCGACACCTCCTGCGTTGGGCTGTCGGTGTGGGTGCTGGAGAAGCGCAACAGCTTGGCAATGCGTCCCTGATTGGCGAAGTCCTCGCCCGGCCCTTCCTTCATGACCAGCCCGAACTCCTTCCAGAAGCGCGCGTATTTCTCGGCATCATCCTTGGCCATGACTTCCAGCAGGCCGAGCACCTTCTTGATGGAACCGGCGCGGATGTTATCGATTGCCTTATTGTGTTGCAGGATTTCACGCGACACATTCAGCGGCAGGTCGTTTGAGTCGATCACCCCGCGAATAAAGCGCAGGTAATTGGGCATCAGCTGGTCAGCGTCGTCCATGATGAACACGCGACGCACATACAACTTGATACCGTGCCGCTGTTCCCTGTCCCACAGATCAAATGGCGCGCGACCAGGAATATAGAGCAATGAGGTGTACTCATATTTGCCCTCCACACGGCTATGGGTGTGCGCCAGCGGTTCCTCAAAATCGTGGGCGACATGCTTATAGAACTCGGCGTACTCCTCCTCCGTGATCTCGCTACGGGGCCGGGCCCAGAGTGCTGAGGCCCGATTGACGGTCTCCAGCTCCAGCTCGGCCGGCTTGTCCTTGTCGTCGCCAAAATGCTGTTTTTCCATCAGGATCGGCAGGGTGATGTGATCAGAGTATTTGCTGATGATATTGCGCAGCCGCATGCCATTCAGGAATTCATCTTCACCCTCACGCAGATGCAACACCACCTCCGTACCACGCGCCGGCCGGTCCACGGTCTCCAGCGTGTATTCGCCCTCGCCCGCCGATTCCCAGCGCACGCCGTGTTCGGCACCCAGACCCGCCCGGCGGGTGGTCAGTGTGACCCGGTCGGCAATGATAAAGGCGGAGTAGAAACCCACTCCAAACTGGCCGATCAGGTTGCTGTCCTTTGCCTGATCACCGGTCAGCGAGGCAAAAAACTGCGAGGTCCCGGATTTTGCGATGGTGCCGATATGGTCAATAACCTCCAGGCGTGTCATGCCTATGCCATTGTCGCTGATGGTGACCGTGCGGGCGTCCTTATCAAAGGCGACCTGGATAGCAAATTCCGAATCGCCCTCAAACAGGGCGTCATCCGAGAGCCCTTCAAAACGCAGCTTGTCCACGGCATCTGACGCATTCGAGATCAGCTCCCGCAGGAATATCTCCTTGTTGCTGTAGAGTGAGTGAATCATCAGGTGCAGCAATTGCTTTACCTCAGTCTGGAATCCCAAGGTTTCTTTGTGCGCTTCAACTGTCATGACTCTATGCTCCCGATTACTTTTAACGATTCGATAATGGATAAAATTGGATGATTGAACTGTGGCGCCCCACGACGACCAAAGGTATTCACCGCCGGGCTGGCGACATATTGTGCCAAGCTGGCCCACTGGTGCCAAGGCAAGGCTCGGCTGCGCTCATATTGCGCGCTTAAAACATGGACGAATATTGGGGCAGAAAAGAATATGACAACCGCTGAACGCAAAAAAACTGCGGGCGGATTTGATCGCAACGGCACTTTTGGCCGGACCTACGAGAGGGATAGGTTGCATCGGCCGGCAGCCGGCGGTTATTTCCGGGCGGCGATCTTGGCCCTTAACAGAAAGCGGCGAAATTCGCGTAACTCATCCTCGTCCGCGGGACAAAAGGTCACGGCGGCCCCATCCTCCTGCAAGCGCACCAGCCTTGCGCACAGTCGAAAATGCCTAGCTTGCGAGCGGGGGCGGGCATGAAACACGAGATCGATTTCGGTTGTGGTGATGATCGGCAGTTGCTTCGCCGGAAGAAATGCGCCCTGCAATCCGATGTTGCTGGTTCTGCAGCGGAACATGCCATTTAGCGCCTGCTCACGAAAATGGACCTCCGTATCAAGCGCGAGCGTGTGACGGTCGCCTGCACGCTGCTCGAGGCGGGGCGCCTCCGCAACTCGTCTGTCCCTGTCCCCTGCCTGTATATCCATATACGCCCCCAATCATCTGATCTGGCCGGTTATCGTATCGGGCTTTAGCGGCAAATGCCAGCGGCTCCACGAAGCCCTGCCGACCTACCTGTTGATGCCCTATTGGGTGCTGACGAAAATCGGCAAACGGGCACCTCCGCCTTTGCGGGACAGAGACCGTCAGCTGACGCGTGCCATAAGCACGCAGAGAGATTACTTTTTCAGATACTTCTGTCGATAATCGGCGGCCAGCTTCTGGGCCTCTTTGAGCTGCTTTTCCGACAGAAAACTTGCCACCCTCGCCTTGGCATTGTGCTCACGCCCTCCACGCATGTGGCTCGCCAGATCCAGCCATGCATAGGCCTGTACATCATTCTGAGCGACCCCGGCCCCCTTGTAATACATGATGCCGACATTCGCCACGCCGGCCTCATAGCCCTTTTCCGCCGCCTTGCGGTACCAGGAAAGTGCCCCCGGCAGATCGCGCTTCACCCCCTGACCGATATGCAGCATAACGGCCACGGCCGCCTGCGCCTCGGGTATGCCCTTTTCGGCATCTTCCTTAAACTCCGTAAAGGCCTTCGCAAAATTGCCCTTGAGAATCGCCGCCTGTCCCCCGGAGATATCGGCCAGCGCCGGATTACTGGCGAACGCAGTCACACCCAGGAGCAAGGCCAGGAGACAATTTTTCCGACGATTCTTGTGCTGAATGTTCATAGTGTCCACCATCCAATAGGCTTTTATATAACGTGGTATTCGGCCAGCGATGCCCGCCAACGCGATTCCCGAGACCGGGCGAGACCGGCAATTAATTATAGGGGGCAGTTTACGATATCTGCGGCCGAATTTCGCCCATGGTTACTCTGTCTATCGACCACGGAAGCTTGAACGTTAACGTTGTTACGGGCGCGCCGAATTCGATGCGGCCGATGGAGATGCTGAGTCAGGAGGGAGGCGCCTGGTCCAACAGCACCAAAACAGGAAGAAAGCAGGAAGGAAGTCAAAAATGGTGCCGACGCACGGACTCGAACCGCGAACCTACGCATTACAAGTGCGTTGCACTACCAATTGTGCTACGTCGGCATGTTGAACTGCGGCGCTATTGTAGGCATTTGCCCCCATCAACGCAACGGCAGGAGGGCCAATTCCCGGCCACCCGATAATGCGTTTTAGAGCACGCTTATAGACACTTGCGCTGCGTCAAACTGGCCTCGGAGAAGCCCTCTGCCATCTCGGTCAATTCCGCGATGATCGCGGTCTTGTCGCCTGGCACCGACATATCCAGCCACGATTGTTCGCTCACCCGGTACTGTGTCTCGAACTCGGCCTTCAGGCCCAGCTCATGAACCTGCTTCAAGCGATCCTCCGCCGCCTCCCTGCTTTTAAACAGCCCGAGGGAAATGGCATTTTGGTGACTGCCTTTGCCCATGATAAACAGATCCGTCAGGTCCTTTTTCTGCAGTTCCGTCACTTTTCGTTTTGCGGCCTGGTAGCTTGTCGATGGCGGAAGGTAGACCCAGTAGCCCTTTGGCGTACGCTGCGATTCCTGGCGCCGCTCAACGCTGATGCCCAGTGTGCTGGCGGCCTCAACGGCGCGCTCCGCCAAGTCGGGATCGTCAAAGGGCCCAAAGGTAAAACAGGCGGCCTCGGCGGATTTTTGTGGCTGCTGTGGTGGCGGGTTAACAGGTGGTTGCAGCGGGCTTGCCAGGACTAGCGCTACCGCTGTCGGTTCCGTCTTCTTCGCCACCCGCGGGGATGGCTGCTCTGTGCTCGAAGCGTCGGGTTCGGGCTCCGCTTCGCCACCACCCAGGCCCCGCTCGCGCAACAGCACTAAGGACACCGCGCCCGCCGGCAGCGTCGGTTGCGCCAGCAGGACCGATGTCTTCGCATCATCCTCGGCACTGCCCTGATAATAAAAATAGGCCAGGTTGAGCAGCACAAGCAGCAGGAAAATCGCCTTCATCGCTGTTCAACCCAGGTATTGCGTACTACTGATAGCATCAATCATGGTTTCCTGTATGGCGGGTACCGATAGATGACACACGGTTCTCGGCGGCAATGATCGCCAGCCCCTTGAGCACCCAGTCGGGTTCCAGCATGGCAGTATCGGGCAGCCCCGGTAGCAGCCAGTTTGCATTGCCTCCGGTCAGCACACAGATCGGTTCTACGCCCAGCTCATCCCGGCAATGTTGCAGCATCTGCTGCACGCTGCCGCGCATCGCGGCAATAATGCCGGCCTGTACGGCATCCGCGGTATTTCTGACGGCAAAGGGTGATAGCTCAGGCCGTTTACTGGCAAGAATTCCATGGGTATTTTCGACCAGGCTTGCCAACATCATCTCCATGCCGGGAATGATCATACCACCGGCATGCCTCCCCTCTGCGGTCAGCACATCCAGCGTCAGTGCCGTGCCGCAATCAATAACGCAGCTTACACCGTCACAATGGTGGCGTGCCGCGACCAACGCCACCCAGCGGTCTGCACCCAATTGCGCAGGCTGCTCATAGGCACAGCGCACCCCAAAGGCCGCGGATTGCGCCACTACCTTTTTTATCGTCAGCGACGCCCTTTCCTGAACCCGGTCATGCGCCTGGTGTTTGCATTCCTGTATCGACACCATGGCCCACACTGCGGCTTCCAGTTTCTCCCCCGCCACATTGCACAATATCACCTCGGCAAGTGGCCACTCCGCACTCACCAGACTGCCAAGCTCCGCATCCAGCTGGGCAGCAAGGGTCAGCCATTCATAACTGAGCGCCCCCTGCCGCGACAGCTGACCCTGCTCGCAGAATGCCCATTTCAGGCGCGAGTTACCGGCATCCAGTAACAGGGTCTTCATTTTACGTTGTGTCCCCTGGCTGGCACTGCTCGCAGCGACACCTCACCACTGTGATATCGCTGTACACCCTCGGTTGTCACCAGTATCAGTGCGCCCGTTTCATCAACGCCGCGCGCAATGCCATGGATATTGCCCTGCGCAGAGTTCAGCACTACCTCACAATCGGCAAATACATCGTAGCTCGCCCACTCCTTCAAAAAGGGCGACAACCCTCCGATTTCAAACTCCCGCAGCACATCGATCAGGTGACAAATCAATTGCGACGCCAGGTGATTGCGGGGCACCGGCTGCCCAAGCTCTGACTCAAGGTCTGTCCAGGGCTGATCCAGCGCCGCCATTGCCTGGCCTCCCGCTCGTACATTCAGCCCCACCCCGATCACCACTGCGCAGGGTCCGGCGGCCTCTCCCGATACTTCCAGTAAAATTCCCGCCAGTTTCTTGCCGTTCACCAAAATATCATTGGGCCATTTAACCCCGGCTGAGCGTAATCCAAGCGCCGCTAGCGCGCGCATGACGGCAACGGCAACAACCAGGCTCAATCCACCCAGCTGTGAAGCCCCCGCGCTGAATTGCCACAGCAGGGAAAAATATAGGTTGCCACCAAACGGTGATACCCAGCGCCTGCCACGCCGACCCCGCCCCGCAGTTTGTTGCTCCGCAAGGCAGGCATGGGCGGTCTGAGGGCTGTTTTTTGCGACGTCCAATAAATAGGCGTTGGTCGACTCGATGTCGTGAAAAACATCCAGCTGCTGTAAATATTCAGGCGCATTGTTTCGCTCTGCAATCTCATCCAGCAAGGCAAGAATCTGATCTCGGTTCAACAGCTCCAAAGCTTCGGCGAGCCGATACCCCTTGCCGCGTACTGAATAAATTGACAGGCCATTTTGTTGCAGGGATCGTATCGCCTTCCAGACCGCCGTGCGGGTGCGACCTGTCTGCTGCCCCAGCGCCGTACCGGAATGAAACTGGCCATCAGCCAGCTGTAATATAAGGATTTGTTCGAGGGCGTTCATGCGGGCAAGCTTATCGTAGTGTGGGTGACACCGTGCATGTCAACACCATCATCAGCAGTGCTGGGCTATTCCATTTCTGCCGGTGGCAAATTATCCAGCGAATCCTGGAGCACATAAGCATTGATGCCATGCTGGGACAACAAATAGGTGGCGATCGAACTACGACGGCCTGAGTCACAATAAATCAAATATCCCCGGGCACGATCCAGCTTTTCCAGCTTATTCCGCAACAAGGGTAGAGGGATATTGAAGCTTTTCTTAATATGCCGGGCCTGATATTCCGCTGGCAGCCGCACATCAATCCATACCGCACCATCCGCGATCAAATTCCGGCCTTCGTTGTACGTTATCCATTTCAGCAACGGCTCATTGAGCAACTCCAGGAAATCAGTTTTTGACAGACTCATCAATACACCATCGGATTCCATTACGATGCTGGCATTGCGCTTACCGCCCGAGATCAGCGACTCTTCACCAAAATTATCACCCGCCTTTAGCCTGGCCAGGACCATCCCCTCAGGATTTTTCCGCGTTTTACGGATCACCCGGCAATGACCGTCACGAATAATATAAAAGTGTTCACCCTCTTCGCCCTGACGGATCACCGCTTCTCCGGCTTTAAAATGATGCGTTTGCATGCGAATAAATATGGACTGTATGTTGCCGGGAGGAATGCGTTGAAATACCTGCGCCTGAAGCAGCTTGGCCATCCAGTCGCCCTCGTCGCCGGAGTCATCCAGATCCTGTACCTCATAGCCCCCGGACTGATCCCAGGTCAACATGATGTCCAGACTGTTTGAGTCGACCTTTACACACACCACATCCGATAGCGCTAATGCCGTATGTTGATAGGCATTTCCCTGCTCCAATGGCAGCTTGGCGAGACGGGTGCCGCCTTTAATCTTTTTTACGCTTTTATTATCAACCAGCAATTCCACATCGCCGGACATCACATACACGATGCTGTCAGCTGCATCCCCTTGCGAAAAGACCAGCTGTCCCCTGGTTACCGTACAAACTTCCGACTGCTTGAGCAATTCTCGACAATGCTCCATACCCAGCGCCTTAATAGGCACGAGGGAAGCAAATTCAATCAGATCAATTGTGTCGTCAGACATCCAGGAAACCATTCAATAAAGTCAGCGGTACAAATATACTCTGACAGCAACACGGGCAGGAGTACGAACAACGCCCGTCATCATAATTAGTGCGAGAAATTCTACCCTATTTCCTGCGTCGATTTTCTTATTTTCCGTACGAATACGGCTTTCACTGCATCCGCAAGCATACAATTCTGCATCTAACTGTGGAATGCCCAGGGGGCATACCTACAAAAAATTACGCGCCCTTATGTTATCGGCAATGAGCCCGGAAATACTAAGGAAAAATTACAGCTCGGCATAAACTGTGGTAGGCACCCTTTTTAGCCTGCGCCCAAAGAAAAACCCCTGACACTTTCGTATCAGGGGTTTTTGTAATAAAACCTGGCGGTGTCCTACTTTCACATGGGGAGACCCCACACTATCATCGGCGCTAAAGTGTTTCACTTCCGAGTTCGAGATGGGATCGGGTGGTACCACTTCGCTATGGCCGCCAGGAAAACTGTTTGTAGTCCGAGTAAAATACTCGACCTACGAATTGGGAAGTTAGTTTGCTTTTACCTAGCTAAGGCTTATGTTGTATCCGTCAGCTTACCTATAACCACTCAATCAAACTACTTGGGTGTTATATGGTCAAGCCTCACGGTCAATTAGTACTGGTTAGCTTCACACATTACTGCGCTTCCACACCCAGCCTATCAACGTCGTAGTCTTCGACGGACCTTTAGGGAGCTCAAGGCTCCAGTGAGATCTAATCTTGGGAGGGGCTTCCCGCTTAGATGCTTTCAGCGGTTATCCTGTCCGAACTTAGCTACCCGGCAATGCCACTGGCGTGACAACCGGAACACCAGAGGTTCGTCCAC
>JAVVEP010000045.1 GCA_032250735.1 Gammaproteobacteria bacterium | reverse complement strand
GCTTGAAAAACATGGCCATCCTAAAAAGCTTAGGGCTTAACTAAGTGCCATTCGGCTCTGACCCGAATGGACTTCTATATCGCCAGCTGGGTAAGACTGGAGAAGAACGACAGGTAGCCTACCGTTCTTTATTCAGGGGCAGAATAGCAGAACGGGACCTGACCGCGATCCGGGAGGCAACGAATAAGGCATGGGTGTTGGGTGATGATCGGTTCAAGGCTAGCCTTGAAGCCAGGACGGTGCGGCGGTCGGTTCCGCTGGGGAGAGGAGGGGATAGAATGTCCGCGCAGTATCGGGAGACTAGAAATCAATAACTCTGACCCTATTGATCTGCTATTGGTCTGTGACCCTATTGATCTGGTAATGCGGTGATTTGCCGCCGAGAATAATGCTATGTGTAAAAGGTAAATTACATGGAAGTTTCTCTAAGTAATCTCTCAACAACGATAATAACTTTCGCGATTTTGATGGCAGTCGCATATGTAACGATAACCTTTGCTGTTCATGTCGGATTAAAAAATATAATAACTAACAGAGATATAAGAAATGGCATGATACAAATAGTGTCCGTCCTTATTTTTGTCATTATCGCCATGAAAATGTTTTAAATATAGTCAGTAGGGTGGGCACGTTTTATTTGTGCTCACGCGGGATGAGCCGCCCGAAATGGGTTGGTGCAAGGGGTCGCTGGAGTCTGTGTCATTGATCTAAAGGCCGAAGAATCAGTGACTCTGACTTAGGACGTATGGCGTAGAGGATTCAGGTGGTGCTGTATGAGATCGCGTAAAGTTAATGGTGATATCGCTACCACCATTAGCAGCGTGTGGATCCCGGCCTTCGCCGGGATGACGAGAATTCGGGTCTTATGTAAGTGCCATTCGGCTCTGACCCTCTTCAGCGTAACGCGATGCTGGTAAAGGAAATCGTCCCATTCTTCACGGTGCCCACGCAGTACAGATGAGATACCGCGTGGGCAAAAAACCGTGCCCACCCTGCCTGTCTACCCTCTAAACCACAGCAACAGCACAGCAATAAACAACAGCACCAGACCTACCGCCAGCAGGCGGACCAACAGGCGACAGCAGCGGTCGTCTTCGGGTCTGTTTTCCGGGGGGATGATGGGCTGGTTGCCTTCGACGTATTTGCTGCGTAGCGCTTCCCTGATGATGGGTTTGCCGTCGCGGCTGTAGCCGGTGGCGCGGAACAGGAATTCGTAGCCGCCGGATTCGTGGGTGGCGTAGAAGTGATTGGCGTATTCGCCGTCATCCACTTCGCCGTCATCGAAATAGCCGCTGTCGTAGAGGGCGAGGTGACTGGTGGCGCCGCTGGGGGCACGGGCCTGGACGGTGACATTGCAGCCGGTGGTGGGTAGTCCGGCTTCGCTGACGGCGGCGCTGAGGTGGATGGGTTCGCCGACCTTGACCACGCCGGGGGTGACATAGGCCTGCATGCGCAGGTTGCTGCCGATGCCGATGGAGAAGCCGTAGTCTACCGGCTGGTCGTAGTCGATACAGTCACCGAATACAAAACCAAATTGCAGGTGCTCGCGGTGTTCGGCCTGTAGTCGGTTGACGTGCCAGTTTTGATAGTCCTTGAGATCCCGACACAGCTTGCCTTCGTGCTTGATCACCAGATGCCAGGTGCCGGCATAGCGCTGCTCTTCGGCCAGCGGATTGCGGAATTCGGTGAAGCGTGCGGTTTCGGTGACGCCATGGCGAACCTGGAATCCGGCCGGGATGGCGGTGACGTCGATGATCTCGCCGTTGGGGCTTTCGAGGTAATAGGGCAGTCTTCCCAGACCGAGTTTGTCGTACACCACCACCAGACCGTTGACGTCGCCGCGCAGCACCTCGAAGGCGATGCGATGGGTTTCGCCGACATGGATGGTGGCCACCGGGTCGGCGATTACCGACAGGTCGACGGCGTCCATAAACACCTGGGTGAAGTATTTTTCCAGATCGAAATAGTGTTCGCCGGTGAGGTCCTGATTGACGATGCCCGAATAGGCGCCGGTGGACTGGGCGAGGGTGCTGAGGCGACCGGTATCGATCTCGTCGGTCTTGCCGATACCGACGGCGTAGATTTTTACATCGGCCGGGCGGGTCAGGGCGGTGGTATTGACGGTGGCGAACCAGTTGTTGGGGTCGCGCGTCTGCCCGCCTAACAGGCTGTAGTACTGGCCGTCGGCCGGGTTGAGGTAGGCGGTGTTGTCCTTGCCGTCGGTCAGCACCAGCACCAGTTTGTTCAGTGAGGTCGATGGGGTGGCGCGCGGGGTGGCCAGCTGGGTGAGGGCCACCATCACGCCGCCGGCAATGCAGGTGCTGTTGTCCGGGTTGAGTTCGGTGTGGTTGATCTGGCCGACGATGCCCGGCTGGTTGACCGTGGTGACCAGGGTTATGGGCTGCATCACGTTCACCACGTTGTTGTATTTGACCGTGGTGATGCGGTCCTGCACATCGGGGCGGATCAGTTGCACAAATAGCCGGCCGGCGGTGATACAGGCCTCCTGTTTGGAACGGCTGCCTACCATGTCGCTCATGCTGCCGGAGCGATCCAGTACCAGGGCGGCATCCACGTCCACCGGCTGGACGATGGTCGCGCCCAGCGGAAACGTCCACGATGCGGGGGCGCCGGGGGCATTGTGGTTGTCGATGATCAGCTCGGCGCTGATGCTGCCGGGCGCCTGGTTGGCAAACAGGCCGATGGCGACGATGGTCTCGCCGGTGCCAAAGGCGAGGGGGCCGCAGGGGGTCTGCGGGTCCACCGTATAGGTGCGGCTGGCCGCCAGGTCGGTAATGGAACCCGACTCCAGCTGCAACCCGAACAGGGCGGCATCGGTGCCGGCGATGCGCGCGCGGAAACTCAGCGGCCCGGAGCCGTTGTTGGTCACCAGAAAATGCCGCACGCTGCGAAACCCCTGTTGCACCTCACCAAAACTGATCGCCCCGCTGTGTTGCGGATTGATGGCCGCCTCGGCGATACAGCCGGCGCCGGTGATGGTGATCGTGTGCGGCGAATCCGGCGCATTGCTGGTGACGGTGAGGTTCGCCGTGTGGGTGCCGATGCTCGGCGGCACAAAGGTGATGGGGACGTCCACATGGGCCGTGGGCGCCAGACTCTGGCTGACGGAACCCCAGCTGTAGACACCCGCGCCGGCGGCGACGCTGACGGTGAGGTCCAGCTCGCCGTCATTGCGAATCCGCAGGCTGTCGGTATGGCTGCTGCCGACGGGGTGGGTGTCGAAATGCACGCTGGCGGGATTAAAGCCGATGGCGGCAACGGCGTTGCGGGCGCTGCCATTGCAGGTGATGCTGCTGTCGCCGTTGGCGGGGTCGCGGCTGACGTTGAGCGTGACGCCATTGAAGCTGCCGATGCCGGTGGGCGCGAAGGTGATCTCTACGTCGATATCGTCACTGGGGGCCAGCTCCTGGGGGCCTGAAAAGTTGCTGGAATAGGGCGCGCTGTTGCTGATGCTCTGGATGGTCAGGCAATCGGTGCCGTCGTTTTCGATGGTCACGCTGCGGGTCTCGGTGCCGGTGCCTGCCGGGCCGCCGATGACGCGCTGCGTAAAGTTGAGCGTGCTCGGGCTGATGTCACAGTCGCCCTCGGGCATGGGGCAGCGCGTGGTGTGGCTCGCGCTGCCCGAACTGTAGTGAATGATCAGCTCAATGGAGCTTGCCTCACCCAAGGTCTGGCCGGTGGGGTGGAAGGGCAGCGGGCCCACGCACAGCATCGCGCCCGTGGTACTGCGGCGAATCGCCGTATGCCGCAGTTGCGCGAGGGCGCCGGCGCCGTCGGCGGCATAGATCAGAAAGGCATTGCCATTGCCCTGGCTGGGTTGCAGCACCGGGTCGTCCGTGCTGCCGCCGGAGATGGAACTCAGGAACAGGTTGTTCTCGGTGGGATTGGTGGTGCTGAAGTCGACACTGTTCACCGACACCGTGGTGTCGCTGCGCGTCAACACCGCCAGGTGGCCGTCGCCGAAGAACAGGTATTTGATCACCGAGGTCGCGGTCTTGGAATGGAAGGTTGAGCCCGTTGGGCTTTCGATCAATAGCCCGGTGGCGCTGAGGGTCACGGAACGCCCGTGGGCGCCGCTGGCCGATGGCGCGGTGGACCAGTTGGCGGTGGTCAGAAACAGCCCGGTCTGGATCGATAGCGGTGTGCAGGCCATGATTTTCTCCTCCCTGAACAAAACAGTGTTGTCTTTATTGGCGCAAATGATTCATCCGTGACCTTCCATCCCTGACCTTCCATCCACGCTTTTTAAGTATAGTGAAGAAAAGTGCCTGAACCGGCGCGGGCTGATGCCTACCCGGTTGCCCACACCGGGGGTGATGCTTTTGCGGGCGCAGCCGGCCCTTGCATCCGCCGTCCAACTGGCATACTTTTGCGACTTATGACGACCCCCGGCAAAAACAGGCTGCTGAAACTACTGCTGATCATCATGCTGATCCAGCCGGTGAGCCAGAGCTATGCCATGACCGGGATGGCGATGCCCGGAATGAACGGCGGTCATCATTCCGCAATGGCAAGGGGCATGGCGACAGACACGGCGATGCCGGTGGCTGACGCCTGTCAAAACACCCACCATGCACTGACCGAACCCACAGCGGCACAGACGGCCCCCGCTGTCGCCAATGCCACTGCGGATAACTGTTGCGATACCCAGGCCTGCTGCCCGGCCTTTATGGTCAGCGGGCTGACCGTGCAGCAGGATCGTCCCGATTCCCTGCCGGTAACCTCTGTCGATAGCGCGATGAAGCGTATCGACCTGCCTGCCGAAATCCGACCTCCCCGACAACTCTCCGCGTAGACAGGCTTATGCCGTCCAGTGTCTGGACGCCGGCCTGTTGGCTGTGCGCCGTTTTCGCGCACCTCTCCACGTATCTGTTGATTGACGTATTTTCCTTGTAGCGATAAGCCATCACTGGCACCGGTGTTCTGATCATGCCCGGCAGGGACGACGATCCTGAAGAGCAGTGAGTGACCTGATTGCAGTGATAATGAGTGACGAGAGAACACTTGAGGATGCAACCATGACGATGCCCCTTCACGACCAGCCCCGTGGTCGTTTCATTCATCGCACGGGCAGGACGGGCCGACGCCTGGCGACCGCGTTCGGCCTGTTGTGTGTTGCCACGCTCGCCGTGGCAGAGACACCTTTAACTTCACCACCACTCACACTCGACGCGGCCATTGCGATGGTGGTGAGCGAGAATCCCGGACTGGCCGCGATTCAGGCGCGCGCGACGGCGCTGGCCACACTGCCCGAGCAGGCCGACGCGCTGCCCGACCCGCGCCTGTCGATGAATCTGCTGAACCTGCCGCTGGACAGTCTTTCCTTTCGTCAGGAACCAATGACCCAGTTTCAGGTGGGGATCAGTCAGGCCTTACCCTATCCCGGCAAACTGCGCCTACGCGCGCAAAGTGCCCGGCACGAGGCCGGGGCGGCCGAGGCTGATGTGGCGGAGAAGCGCCTGCAACTGGTGCGCGATGTCAAAACCGTGTGGTGGAATCTGTTCTATCTCGATCGTGCGGTGGAGACCGTGGAGAAAAATTACACCTTGCTTACACAATTTGTCAGCATCGCCGAGACCCGTTATGAGGTGGGGCAGGGATTGCAGCAGGATGTTTTGCTGGCCCAACTGGAACTGTCAAAGCTGCGCGATGCGCGGATTCGCCTGTTGCAGTTACATAGCAATGAGACCATCCGCCTGAACCTGCTGCTGAACCGGCCGTCGGATCAGGCCATCCGGCTCAGCACCAGGGTGAAGGAAGAGCTTCCGCCACTGGCCAGGGCCGCCGACCTGCAGCAGCGCGCCAGGGATCGCCGCCCGCTGCTCTCGGCCCAGCAGCAACGCACCGAGGCGGCGCAGCGTCGGCTGGAACTGGCGCACAAGGACTACGCCCCGGATTTTATGCTCGGGGCCGTTTACGGTTTTCGTGATGGCGATAACCCGGACGGTAGTCGTCGCGCCGATTTCGGTTCCATCCTGTTCAGCATGAATCTACCGCTCTATTCCGGGAGCAAGCAGGACCAGACCGTCGACCAACGCAATGCCGAATGGTTGCAGAAGAAATATGAACTGCATGAACAGGGCAATCAGATCGATGCCGAAGTCAGCCAGGCGATAACGGACTACCAGCGCGCCGCTGAACAGCTGTTGCTGTTTCGACAGGAGATCATTCCCCAGGCCCGCCAGACCGTCGACGCGATGCTGGGCGGCTATCAGGTCGGCAAGGTCGACTTTCTCAATCTGGTGCGTAGCCAGACCACGCTTTACGATTATGAAACCCAATACTGGAAGGCCCTGAGTGCCGCCAATCAGGCGCTGGCCCGCCTGATGGCGGCGGTCGGCGAGGAGAATATCTATGAATAAGCAGCTGATGGTTTTTGTGCTTGTTGCACTGGGGCTGGGGTTTGGCGCGGGCTACCTCGCATCCTATATGGGCGATGGGCCATCGTCTGACACTGCGGATAGCGGCATGGCGGAGAATGGCGCAGACAAGCAGCCCCTGTTCTGGCGCAACCCGATGAATCCCGAGATCACCTCACCGGTGTTCATGCAGGACGAGATGGGCATGGACTATCTGCCGGTGTACGCGGAAGAAGCAGAGTCTAAGCAGAAAGAGGTGTTGTTCTGGCGCAATCCGATGAACCCCGAGATCACCTCGCCGGTGTTCATGCAGGATGAGATGGGCATGGATTACCTGCCGGTCTATGCCGAGGGTGGCAAACCTGACGCCGTTGTGGGTACCGTAAGCATCGACCCCGTGACCGTGCAAAACATCGGCGTGCGCACGGCAAGGGTGGAGCGCAAGACCCTGAGCCGTCAGCTCAATGCCCTCGGTCATGTCGATTTTAACGAGGAACGTCTGGCGCGGCTGCACCCCAAAACCTCGGGCTGGATCGGCCAACTCAACATTAACGAGACCGGTAGGAAGGTTGACCACGACACCATCCTGCTGAGCATCTATTCGCCGGATCTGGTCGCGGCGCAACGCGAATATCTGGTGGCGCTGGAAAACTCGGAGCGGGCGCGTAGCAGCGAGGCGACGCAGATCAAGACCAGCGCCAGACGGGTGCTGGAGAGTGCGCGCGAACGGCTGGAGCTGTTCGACGTACCGGCCCACCAGTTGCAGGAGCTGGAGAAACAGCGAAAAGTCAAAAAGCAGTTACACATCCATTCGCCTTTTAGTGGCAGCGTGATGAACATCGGGGTCCGGGAAGGGCAGTACGTGTCGCCGAAAGATGAGCTGTACCTGATTGCCGATCTGACCCGCATCTGGGTTTATGTGAATGTCTATGAAGATGAATTGCCCTGGATCAGGCTGGGAGACAAGGCCGAGATGCGGGTGCGGGCGGCGCCCGGTCGGCTGTTTACGGGCAAGGTGAGTTTTATCCAACCCACCCTGGACGGCAAGACCCGCACCGTACGGGTGCGGCTGGAGTTCGATAATCCAGACCTGACGCTGAAGCCCGGCATGTTCGCCAATGTGATCCTGCATGCCGATCCCCGGCCGGAGGCGCTGGTGGTGCCGTCGGAGGCGATCATTCGTTCCGGCAGCCGGGAACAGCTATTTATAGTTCGTGAACCCGGAAAGTTTGAACCCCGTGAGGTGCGGCTGGGATTCTCATCCGCGGGCATGACCCAGATTCTCGATGGTGTCTCGGCCGGCGAGGAGGTGGTGGTCTCCAGCCAGTTCCTGATCGATTCCGAATCCAAGCTGCGCGAGGCCACGGCCAAGATGCTGTCGCGGATGAAGGGCGGTGAACCCAGCGCCAAAACGATGAGCGACGAGGATCATTCGAACATGACCATGGATCACTCCGCCCATGGGCAAACATCCATTCCACCCGCGACCTCAGGAACTGACGAGGCTATGCCGGCCAATATGGATCATTCCGATCATTCCGGCATGAGCACGGAGGGCGCTGTCCATGATCACTAGCATCATCGATGCCTCGCTGCGCAATCGTCTGCTGATTCTGATTGCCACCGTGATTGCCATTGCGGTGGGGGTCTGGTCGATAAAAAATACCCCGCTGGATGCCATCCCCGATCTTTCCGATGTGCAGGTGATCGTGTTCACCGAATATCCCGGCCAGGCTCCGCAGGTGGTCGAGGACCAGGTGACCTATCCGCTCACCACCGCGATGCTGGCGGTGCCCAGTGCCAAGGTGGTGCGCGGCTATTCCTTTTTCGGTTATTCCTTTGTCTACCTGATTTTTGAAGATGGCACCGATATGTACTGGGCCCGCTCGCGGGTGCTGGAATATCTCAACTATGTCAGTGCGCGCCTGCCGGCCGGCGTTTCACCGTCGCTGGGCCCGGACGCAACGGGCGTCGGCTGGGTCTATGAATACGCCCTGGTGGATAAAACCGGCCGACATGATCTGGCGCAGCTGCGCTCTATCCAGGACTGGTACCTGCGTTATCCCTTGCAGACCGTGGCGGGCGTCTCCGAGGTCGCGTCGGTGGGCGGTTTTGTCAAGCAGTACCAGGTGGAGGTCGATCCCAACGCGCTGCTGGCTTACAACATCCCGTTATCCAGGGTGCGGCATGCGATTCAACGCTCCAACAATAATGTGGGTGGCAAGCTGATCGAAATGGCCGAGACCGAATACATGGTGCGTGGCCTGGGTTACATCCAGTCAATCGAGGACCTGAACGTCATCCCTGTGGGCGTCGATGACAATGGCACCCCGATCCGCCTGCAGGATGTTGCCCATGTGCATCTGGGGCCCGAGCTGCGCCGCGGCGTGGCCGAGCTCAATGGCGAGGGCGAGGTGGCCGGCGGAGTGGTGATCATGCGCTACGGCGAAAATGCGCTGGCCACCATCCAGCGGGTGAAGGCCAAACTGGAGGAACTGAAAAAGGGCTTGCCGCAGGGAGTGGAGATTGTCCCCACCTATGACCGGGGTGACCTGATCGAAAGGGCGGTGAAAAATCTGGGCGAGAAACTCATCGAGGAGTCCATTGTGGTGGCGCTCATCTCGATCCTGTTCCTGCTGCATGCGCGCTCGGCCCTGGTCGCCATTATCTCGCTACCCATCGGTATCCTGATCGCCTTCAGCATCATGAAGTGGCAGGGCATCAACGCCAACATCATGTCCCTCGGCGGTATCGCCATCGCCATCGGCGCGATGGTGGATGGCGCCATCGTGATGATCGAGAACGCCCACAAACACCTGGAGAAGATGGCCGCCCGCGAAGGTGGCGCACTGAGCTCGGCACAACGCTGGCAGGCGATTACGTCGGCCTCGCGTGAGGTCGGCCCGGCGCTGTTTTTTTCGCTGCTGATTATCACCGTCTCTTTCCTGCCGGTATTCACCCTGCAGGCACAGGAGGGGCGCATGTTTTCGCCGCTGGCCTATACCAAGACCTATGCGATGGCCGCCGCGGCGCTGCTGGCCATCACCCTGGTGCCGGTACTGATGGGGTATTTTATTCGCGGCAGGATTCCCGCAGAGGCCAGCAACCCGATGAATCGCTGGCTGCACGCGATACACAGCCCGGCGCTGCATCTGGCAATGCGCTGGCGGGGGCTTACCCTGGTGTTCGCGGTGCTGCTATTGGCCGCCACCGCCTATCCCCTGAGCCAGCTCGGCAGCGAATTCATGCCGCCGCTGGATGAGGGTGACATCCTTTATATGCCGACGACTTATCCGGGGCTGTCGATCACCAAGGCCCGGGAGATCCTGCAACAGACGGACAAGATTCTGAAAACCTTTGCCGAGGTAGAGACGGTGTTTGGCAAGGTGGGGCGCGCGGAGACGGCCACCGATCCCGCCCCGCTGGCGATGCTGGAGACCACCATTCGGCTGCGGCCCAGATCGGACTGGCCGGATCCGGACAAGACCACCAAACAGCTCATGAACGAGATGGATGCGGCGATCCGCTTCCCGGGGCTGGCCAATGCCTGGACCATGCCCATCAAGACCCGCATCGACATGTTGTCCACCGGCATCAAGACGCCCATCGGCATCAAGGTCAGCGGGCCTGACCTGATGGTGCTGGAGTCGGTGGCCGGTGATGTGGAACGGGTGCTGAAACAGCTGCCCGACACGCTGTCGGCCTTTGGTGACAAGGCGGCAGGCGGCTACTACCTCGACTTCGATATCCATCGCGAGGAGGCCGCGCGTTATGGGCTGACAGTGGGCGATGTGCAGGACATCATCCAGACCGCCATCGGTGGCATGAACGTCACCCAGACCATCGAGGGCCTGGAGCGTTACCCCGTCAACGTGCGTTATCCGCGCGAGTTGCGTGACAACCTGGATGACCTGAAGCGGGTGCTGGTGCCGACCCCCAGCGGCGCGCAGATTCCCCTGTCGCTGGTCACCGAGCTCAAGCTGAACCGTGGCGCGCCGTCGATCAAGACCGAGAACTCCCGTCCCAATGCCTGGGTGTATGTGGACATCAGCAGTTCGGACATTGGTGGTTATGTCGCGAAGGCCAAAGAGATTGTCGACCGGCAGGTGGAGATTCCACCGGGTTATACCCTGGTATGGTCGGGCCAGTTTGAGTACATGGAACGGGCGGCGGCCAGTCTGCGGATTGTGATCCCGGCCACCCTGCTGGTGATCTTCCTGCTGCTGTATTTCAATTTCCGCAACGTCAGCGCGCCACTGGTAGTTATGTTGTCCATCCCGTTTGGCCTGATCGGTGGTTTCTGGCTGGTGCACCTGCTCAACTTCAATCTCTCGGTGGCGGTGGCGGTCGGCTTTATCGCCCTCGCCGGTGTGGCGGCCGAGATCGGCGTGCTGGTGCTGACCTTCATCGATCAGGCCGTCGCCGAACGGCGCGCGGCGCAGGGCCCATTGCAGGCGGCCGATATTATGGCCGCGGTGCACAAGGGCACGGCGGA
This sequence comes from Gammaproteobacteria bacterium, assembly GCA_032250735.1. Classification (NCBI taxonomy): domain Bacteria; kingdom Pseudomonadati; phylum Pseudomonadota; class Gammaproteobacteria; species Gammaproteobacteria bacterium. Next base: position 1,040 of record JAVVEP010000045.1, on the reverse strand, counting down.
GCGGGTGCGACCCATCGCCATGACCGCCACCGCGATTATCGCCGGCCTGTTGCCCATCATGTGGGGCAGCGGCACCGGCTCGGAGGTGATGCAGCGCATCGCCGCACCGATGGTCGGCGGCATGGTCACGGTAACCATACTGAGCCTGCTGGTGTTGCCGGTGATCTATGGCCTGGTGTTGCAGCTGCGGGAAAAATATTCTCCACGCGAGTCGGGGTGATAACAGGAGAGGGTAGTCAATGCAGGAAATAAAAAACTGCCCGGGACCGTTGAAAGGGAGGAGTCGTATCGCTGTCACCGGGCAGCGGAAAGGGGTAGGGATGTCTTTCCAGGCATCTTGTAGGTACGTGTACTGACGAGTGGATACTATGCGAAAAATACGCGCTCATTGCATTGATAATTCTCAATCTGTCTTTGACAAACTCCAGGAAGATATTTATGGCGCTGACTATTCGGAAGCAAGTATCAACAAACGAAACGAATCGAGTAAAAAAACTACTCAACCAATCAGTGAATGTCGAAGTAACCCAAGTATGGAGCGCATATGTGTACGGGTAGACGCTTTTTAGAAGGCGTATTAACTGTCCTTAAACCATCTATGGATGAGTCGGTAATTGCAAAAGCGGAGAGTGAATTCGATTTGCCCGTTGGGGTCCTGGATAAAATGTCTACTGCGAATTCAGAATTCAAGCATGAAGGCCAAATAACATTGCAATTGAAGCATTAGCCGCATGGCGCCGGCTGGGCCCAGGCCGACTGGGTGACCCCCTGCCTAGCGAGTTCGCGAGGCATCTCGCTGCGTGACAGTATGTATCTCGTCCATCTGCAGTTCGGCTAGCATCGAGAGTATCGCTACACCTTACCGTGCGACCAGGGTTGTGTTACGTAATAAGCAGCCAATCTTTATCAGCATGCCCCCCACTTCGCGGGAACCGATTTTTGCCTGAAGTTATAATAATTCGGTTTACAGAATCTATTTATAATCTTGCCTCGTCAGAAAAATTCATGGGTAGTTTTCGGGACAGGTAGCGCTCCAAGCG